>JBCBDI010000205.1:0-4605 GCA_038529885.1 Pseudomonadota bacterium | reverse complement strand
ACCAGGATGACCAACCAGGCGGCTTGGCTGGCAGCTTCGACGTCAATGGCACGCAGCTCGAGAAATTCTACCACCATTGGTTCAAGTCTGATGAGCATATTCACGACCTTGTCGCAGAGCTCGGGCGTGAAGACGAAATTGTGTATCGCCAAACAAAGACCGGTTCCTATTACGCAAACAGCCTGTTTCGCCTGTCCAGTCCGCTCGACCTGTTGAGCTACACGCCGCTCAGTCTGATCGGCCGGATCCGCTTGGGTCTGCTTGTCTTCCAAGCTCAGGCGGTCAAAGACTGGCGCAAGATCGAGGATATGAAAGCCGTCGATTGGCTGATCTCCAAATGCGGTAAGGAAGTCTATGAAACGGTGTGGAAGCCGCTGCTTGCCGGTAAATTTGGCAAATATTCCGAAGAAATTGGCGCCGTTTGGATGTGGAACAAATTGGCGCTCCGCGGCGGTAGCCGAGACAAAGGCGGCAAAGAAATCCTTGCCTATTATAAAGGCGGTTTCGCTGCTCTTTCACGCGCGCTTGCGGATCAAATCGAGGAAGCGGGCGGGGAGATCCATCTCTCAACGACAATTACGAAAATCGAGACGGAAGACGGCGCTCTAAAAGCGATTCATACAGATAAGGGCGTGTTCAATGCCCAGAACGCTTTGTCCACGCTGCCGCAGCCGGTTTTCGCGGAGATGCTTCAGGGCCAAGCGGACAGTGACTATGTCGAACGCCTTCGCGAAATCGATTATCTCGGCAATGTTTGCATGGTGCTCGAGATGAATAAGTCGCTCTCATCCACCTATTGGATCAACGTTGTCGACCCTGGCTTTCCATTCGTCGGCGTTATTGAGCACACGAATTTTGAGCCGCCTGAACATTATGGCGGCAAACACATTGTCTACCTGTCGAAATATCTGCCGGTCGATACCGATATGTATCAATACAATTCCGAACAGATGCTCGATTTCGCGATGCCGCATTTGCAGAAAATGTTCCCGGAATTGCAGCGCGATTGGATCGCCAAGGCACACGTGTTCCGCTCGAACTATACCCAGCCGATTGTGCGCCCTGGATATTCAAAACTGATCCCCGACCACAAGACGCCGGTCGACGGTCTGTGGCTTGCCTCCATGGCGCAAATCTATCCGGAAGACCGTGGCACCAATTATGCCGTTCGAGAAGGTCGGAAGATTGGACACACGATCGGTGAGACTTTGAGCGCCTAGCTCCGCGTTTTGCGAAAGGTGATGCAATGAACCAGGTTTTGCGTTCAGATATTCGATCACTGACGGCAGAGCACGCAGGTGTTCTCATTTTGGGATTGGCGGTTGTTTTACGCCTCCTGAATTTGGGTGGCACCTCGCTTTGGTATGATGAGGGGATTTATCTTCTCAACTCGCAAGGCAGTTTCGCTGAGCTCATCCACAACACTCAAACGCAAAACTCGTCTCCGATCGGGTTTCCGTTCCTGCTTTGGCTGATCGATAACACGCTCGGATTGAACGCGTTCACAGCGCGATTGCCCTCTGCGATCGCTGGCATTCTTTCCGTCTGGGTCGTGCTCTCTCTCACCAAAGTCGGCGCAAATCGAGCGGTAGCTCTGATCGCTGCCCTCATGCTTGCGGTCGCGCCCATGCAAATTCTCTACGCGCAAGAAGTCAGAGAGTATGCCTTTTCGATTTTAGCGAGCGCGGTGATTTTGTGGGCCTATCTCGCCGCTTATAATCAAGGCCGGATCTTGCCGCTGATTGTGGCCTTATGCGTTGCGCCTTGGTTTAGCTATGGCGCATGTTTCACCGCTCTCGCCGCGCTGGTCAGTTTAGCGGGCGCGCGCCTATTCCAACCGATCGATGTGCAATGGCGCGCTGTGGGCGCGGCGTTTTTGGCCTTCGTCGTGTCATTGGTGCTCGTCTATTTGAGCTTCGCCCAATATCAAATGTACACGGGCGAGGTTTGGTATTTACAAGAGCACTATCTGGCTCAATCTGGGCTCAATCCAGTGGTCTGGCTGGTTTTGAACTCAGGCGGTGTTTTGCTCGCCAGCCTGCCGGGATTACTGGCCGTCGTGGTCATTCCGATCCTTTTGGCGATCTATTATTTCAGATATGTGCGAGCGCCGTTGGAGATCACGAAAGAACCGCTCCTCCTTATATTTTTGGTCCTATTTGGCGGGTTGATTGCAGGCGGAATATTGGAAGTCTATCCGTTCGGTAGCCCTCGGCATTCAGTCTTTGTGGGCCCCGTTATGGCTGCGGCTGCGGCGCGCGTGATCTATCTGCTCTATCAGGCCCATTCGCCCAAACCTTTCATTTGGGGCGGTGTTGGCGCCTTGGCGCTTTTGTTCGTGTCAGCTGGGTTTTCTTTGAGCCAGAGCAATATCGGCAAGGGGCTACACCCGGCTTTGGACAAAGTGCTCTCCGTCAATGTGTATGGCGAGTATGAAGACAATCGAAGCTTATTCTCGTGGGCGCGCGAAAAAGCTGACGAGGGTTTGACGCTCTATGCCTCACCCGGATGCAAACCGTCTAACGCGCTCTATGGCCAAGGCTTAGATGTGACCGTCGCGCCGTTCAGAATGCTCGGGGATCCTGAAAGCTATGCGGAGTCGATCTTTGCAGAGCTTGAGACGGCTCCGATCGCGCTTCTGTTTTCGGCCACAGTGCCAGGAGAAGCGCGGCAAGTGAAAACCTTGCTCGAGGCCAAAGGCGTCAATGTTTCAATTGATTTTGAAGGAACCCGCGTGGTGGGCCTGGTCGTCACGCCCTAGCGCGCAGGCGGGGCGTCGTTTCGCCGACGCAATTTGTTCCAAATAATGCTCGCCGTTGACGCCAGCACATAAGGCGCATGCCGCAGCTTCCAGAGGACCCCCTCAACCAGCATGAGCGGTTTGCGGCGAATGATGCCTTGGGTGAAAACGGCGAGTGCGTATTGGCGTTCGAGCACATCCAACCGCAATTGGCTCACCGTTTCTAATTCGCCAACCAATACGTGTTGGTGGTCTTTTTGAAACGAGATCTCTTTTTCCAGAACCTTCTCCGCGAGCCGCTCACAAATGCGATGTGAGATGGAACCCGAACGAATCGTATAGCGATATCCAACCAGGTCGATAAAGTTCATTTTCGCGCCAGCGATGAGGAGCTCCGCGACCAGATAATAGTCTTCACTATTGCGAAGCGCCTCGTCATAGCGGATGTCGTTCTCGATCAGAAAGTCGCGTTTGAGGATGGGCTTCAAATACCCCATCAAGCGGCCAACCGTGTTCGTATCTCGCGGGTCGATATAGGTCGAAAGTTGAACCTCGAAGGGCAGGTCAATCGATGATACGTCAATAAGAGCTTGATCAGAGACGGGCTCGTTCTGCTCCGAATAGGAAATCACATTATCCACGATGATTTCACTGTTTAAACCTTCAGCCGCTGCGATCATGGTCTGCAATCGATTGGCTGCCATCGTATCGTCAGCGTCCAAGACGGCGATGTATCGCCCGCGCGCGACGTCCAGTGCGGCGTTACGAGCTGCGGATGGTCCACGATTTTCAGGCAGGCGGATGAACTTCACTCTCGGGTCTCCGCCGGCCGCCTGCTCGGCGACAGGCGCAAGGCTGTTCGGCGATGCGTCGTCAACGATGATGACTTCTAAAGTGACGCCCTCTTGTGCCAGAGCGGAGTGCACGGCGGTCTGCAAAAACGCTTCAGCTTTGTAAGCTGCAATGACGACACTGACATCAAGCGTATTCTGATCTGCCTCTGTGCTCATTGTGGGGTGCTCCAAAACGTCCGTGCCCAATGACTTATTGTAGATGCGGAATCTTTGCGCGCGCTTCCGGTAGAGCCCGAATGACGCAGAAGGCGAGAATGAGCCCGGCTTGCCAGGTCATGACTAGCCCGGGATCATTCATCCAGACGAGGGCGAAAGCAAACGCGATAAACACCAATCGGATCGTCTGGCTCAACAGAGCTTCCATATCGCCGCCACTTCGGCGCACCGCATAAAGTGCCCAGGTGCGCACGATATGAGTGAAGATCAAAATTTGCCCGAGCACGGGCAGGGCAAAGAACAGAGCGAAGCCCAAGTATTTCACCGCATGAAGCGGGACATACCAATAGACACGTAGCCAGGTGGGCAATTTGTTGAATACGTAAAAGGTCAGCCGGACCAGAATAAGAAGCCCGGTCCACACCGCGGTGAGGGCAGCGACCTGCGCCCAGCCGGCCGCCAAAGTCGGTAATCCGAGGGTCGACAAGACGTCTAACCGAGCCTGTTCGGTCAGGATGAACAATCCGGCGGCACCGATCAAGACGCCATAGATCCAGGCGCCGGGCCGCATTGGATAGTCTTTAAACTTATGAAAGTTCGCCGACAGCTTAGGTTCTTTTTCGACGGCGGCGCCAATGCGATCATTCTCCGCATAGCCAAGCTCGTAGACCAAGAACATGGACGCGAACAACGCCACCAGACAGGCCCAAAGTCTAAGGTCCGGCGGAAACTGAAAGATGCCATAGGCCAGGATGACGATTGGCAGTTCTTCCAGGAAAACCTGATTGATCAAAAACCGGGGCGAGCGCTTGATTTTGGCCACGTTCATATGCGGGTACCTCTACTAAAAGATTA
>JBCBDI010000204.1:0-4637 GCA_038529885.1 Pseudomonadota bacterium | reverse complement strand
GGCAGAGGAAGCCCTAACCCCAGAGCATGCCCTCGGGCTTTACACGTCAGACCCGAAACACCCAGGTGTGACGCAGCGACGTGTGTCGAATGGCGGCTTGGCGGACTTGTGCTTGCTCGGCGCGTCTTGGGAAGACACCCGTAAAGACCTCTCGCAAGCCTCGGTTTTGGCAACCTGGTCCAGAGGCAAACTGGTCTATCAGCGCTAAGGCTTAAGTTGGGATATCCGTGCGAAGTTTTGTGATCGCAAATGCCCCTTGCGCGACCGCGATCAGCCTGTCTTGGGTTTCGTGATACGCCCACGCTCTCGTAAAGGCGACCGACTTAGCAACGCGATAACACTCTGCTTTGCCGAGAATGGTCTGATTTCTCTCTGCAGGTCGCATATGATCGATACGCAAATCCAATGTCGCAACCGCTCGATATTCCTTCATGGTCGCCGTGCAAGACTTACCGGATAAATTGTCCAAGAATGTAAAAATGATCCCACCATGGACGCCGCCAGTCTCCAGATCTCCGATGAGGCGTTCATCATATGGAAGTTCGCCCCAAATCTTGCCCCGCTCAATTCGGGTCGTTCGCAGGCCGATGGCACGGCTCCACGGATGCAAATTCTCAGGCTTGGTGAGATTTCGCCGCATCTCGGCAATGCGATGGTCTAAATCATCATGAGCGTCAGTGATTTGAACCTCCCATACCCAGACCCCTGCGCGCGAACGAAAAGCTCATGCGTCATCGGTCGTCCTTGTCGACGATCTCATCGATTAAGCCCCATTCCAATGCCGTCTTGGCATTGATCCGCTTGCCGGTCGTCGCAAGCCATGCTGTTCTTTGGCGTCCAATGCGGCGGGAGATACTCACGCAGCCGCCTGCCCCTGGGATCAGGCCAAGCTTGAGCTCTGGCAACTGCATATAGGTTTTAGGATCGGCAATCATGCGCCCGGCAAATGACGGGATCTCGATCCCTGAACCAACACAGGCGCTGTGCAGATGACACTGCACGCGCGGCGCGATCTCTGACAATAATCTACCTGGATTATGCAGTGCGCGTATTTGATGAGCGATCGCCGGGTCTGTTGCGAGACCGAACTCGCGCAGCTCACCCCCAGTACTGAAGCACGCCCCTTCCCCGCTCAATTCGAGACGCTCAATACTGGTGTCCAATTGAACCAATTCAAACAGCTCAACCAAGGCATCGCGCATTTCGACGGAGATAGAATTTCGATGCTCCGGGCGATTGAGCTTGGCGCGCAAAATATTGTCCTCGCGCTCGATGATGATCGGTTCGGATTGGTCGTCTGCACCGGCGATTAATTCGGGAGCCTCGGTTTGTGCGCTTAACCAGGCTTGATGTTCAGCGCCGCCTTGAAGCGTCGCATAGGCGAGCGACTCAACGCTCATGGCGGATTGAAGGGGCAGCCGCTCGACGGCTCGCAAGACCTGCATGAGCACAGACGCTGCAAGGGGGGTTTCAGAGATCGCGCTTTGGACGGTTTCCAGCTGATCTTCGCCAACCACGATGTCCGCATTCTCACAATCGCCGGTGCCGACTGCTATGACGGGAACAGGTTGCGCGTACAGCCAGCCGCTATCTGTCGGAACATCTTCCAGGCGGAAGACCGCATATGCCTGCTCGGTGACGAGCTGGTACGCATCGGCTTTAGAGGCTGCTTCAGTTGGATCTTCTTGTATCGACATGTGACTCCCGCGCTATCGATACGCCACCTTTGCCTTTAGCGCGACAACGCCATCGCACCGAATGGCGTGAAACTCGGTTTCGGACTCGCGCCTTAATATGATCTCTTGCCCCTGAAACAGCGGAGCCGTGCCACGAAAGTCGAACCGGGAAAGCTGGCCAAAGCGCGCGGCGAAATCCGCGAGCTTCGTCGCGGTCAATGGCCCATGGACGACCAAGTCCGGATAACCTTCTTCTTCTCGCGTATAGGTCTGATCATAGTGGATGCGGTGGCTATTGAAGGTCACCGCGGAAAAGCGAAACAGATTGACGGTGCTGGGGCGCCAGATTTCGTCCCCTGCATTGGTGTCTATCTGGCGGTGCTCGGGACCCTCAACGGGCGCGCCCATCTCACGATAGACGATGGTTTGAGTTTCGCGATTACAGAGCGCGTCACCTTGTCGAATGTCCCTCTGCACAACGACGAAGACCAAGTCCCCTTGGCTTCCGCTCTTATGGAACACATCAGTGATCTCAGCTTTGAACTCAGCCTCCTGATTGAGCTTGAGCGCTTGATGGAACTCAATTTTTGAGGATGCAAACATGCGGCGCGGCAGCGTGATCTTGGGCAGAAACGCACCGCGTTTTGGATGCCCATCTTCGCCAATCTCTTGATCGGTCACGACATCCATGAACCAGGCCCAGTGCCCTAAAGCTGAGGCCTCATCAGCGGCTAGCCCAACAGCAACCGCGTACCGACGCGCCACCTCCTCGTCCAAGACGACGCGCTGCGTTTGCGTGCGTCCAATTGTGCTCTGCCAATCTTTCAACTCTTGGTCTGTGAAAGCGCTCATCCGACGACCCCAGCATCTTTGAGCTTGCCAATTTGCGCGCCGCTAAAGCCCAAATGATCGGCGAGAACCTGTTCTGTATCCTGTCCGATTTCAGGCGCACTACCCGCATCTATCCGTTTCTCACCGGGGATCCGTGCCGGCGCGCCAGGAGTCGGATAGGTGTGTCCCCCTGGGTGTGAGACAGAGGAGAAGATCGGATTGTCTGTAAAGAAACGCGGATCCTCATCGAACGCCTGCGTCAGGGTTTGATAGCGCGACCAGGTGACGCCATTGGCATCGAACTTTTCGCGCAGCTCGGCATAAGAGCGCGCTGCAATGGTTTTCTCAAACAAAGGCATGAGGCGATCCCGATGGGTAAATCGCGTTCCCTCGTCACGCAGGAAGGATTGGCCGATCTCCGTCTCGATCTGTGAAATCTCAGCTTCCAGTTCGAGCACTTTGATCAGCGTGGTCCACTGGCGCGGTGTGATCGCAACCAACATGATGCGCTCGCCATCACTGGTGACAAAGTTTCGTCCAAACGCGCCGTAAAGATCATTTCCGTATTTCGGGCGATCAATGCCGGACTCCAGCACTTCGGCCACATTGCCCATATTGCCCATGGTGACGGCAGCTAAGTCGGCGAGTGACAATTGGATTTCACGCCCTTTTCCATTGAGCTTCCGGTCGCGCTCAGCCGCCATCAGCGCGAAGGCACCATATGCACCGGCATAAAGGTCCCAGGCAGGCAGCACGTGATTGACGGGCTCAGCTTCGCCCGCCGGGCCGGTCATATCAGGATATCCAATCGCGGCATTGATCGTGTAATCCATCGCAGGCGCGCCATCGGCCCAGCCCATCACCCGCAAGCAAATGAGATCGTCCCGCATCTCTTTGAGTTTGTCGTAAGAGAGAAAGCCTCTCACCGGGAAATTTGTCACGAACAGACCATCACCGCCTGTCGCCAATTGCTGTGCCAGCTCTCGACCTTCAGGCTGAGAAAAATCAAGTGATATGGAGAGCTTATTGTGATTGAGGCCCTGCCTATAGAAGCTGTCGCCTTGTTTAGAGAGCGGCCAGCGTTTTGAGTCAGGCCCGCCGCCTATCTTATCGATACGGATAACTTTGGCGCCCATCTGCGCCAGGTGCAGACCGCAAGACGGTCCAGCGATGAATGATGCACCTTCAACGACAGTGAGCCCCTTCAACAATTCAAACATTTAGCGATCCTTGTTTTGTTTTAGGTGCCGACCAAGCGCTTATGCGGATGCGTTTTGGATTAGCCATCGGGAAACAATTCTGACGATGCGGGCACGTCCTCACCCGCCAGTGATAGGGTTCGTGTCGCACGCAAGACGACCGGCTTGTCGATCATTTGGCCATCGATGACGGCGACAGCGCCGCCCGATTGAATTTGTCCAAGCCAAATCTCGAGCACGGCCTTGGCATGGGCCACTTGGTCAGCGCTTGGCTTATACACATCATTGGCGACAAGCACTTGATTTGGATGCACGCAGATCGCCCCAGTGACCCCAAACTTCTTTCCCGTCTCAGCCGCCGATTGGTAGGAGCCGAGATCGGTATAGTTCGAGATCGATGTTGGTACGGCAAGCGACATAATCTGCCGAGACGCCGCCGCGAGCGATATCAATTTGGCGGGAAGTTCCAAGCAATCAAAAGTCGGTTCGACGCCAATCGATAGACTGAAGTCTTCAGTGCCGAGCGCCAGGCCAATCACGCCCTCATGGGCCGCAATAGCGTGAAGCTCCGGCAGAGCTAAAGCCGACTCAATCTGCGGGATATATCGATACGGCACGCCTTCCGTTCCGGCGCTCGCGGCAAGGCCCGCAATGAGTTTCGCCAATGAAGAAAGATGCTCTGCGCCATCGACTTTCGGGACAACGATCCCGTCAATCTCTACGCCCAAAAACGAATTGATGTCTTTGGCTGCCAATTCAGGTTCGGCATTGATCCGAACCAGAACCGGGAGGCCTTTCGACTTTAGACTTTCGATCTGGTCTTTCAGTTGGCTACGCGCCGCATCCTTATTCTTAGGGGCAACCGCGTCTTCGAGATCAAGAATAACCGCGTCCGCGCCTTTAGATGCGACTTTCTCAATCAGTCGCGCAT
>JBCBDI010000203.1:0-4639 GCA_038529885.1 Pseudomonadota bacterium | reverse complement strand
AGCTTGGCGCTGAAATCCGGCGCATTGACGAAGCAGGAGCCGACATGATCCATGTCGATGTGATGGATGGGCACTTTGTTCCTAATCTGACATTCGGCCCGCCGGTGATTGAAAAACTTCGGCCACATTCGAAGAAGCCGTTTGATGTCCACCTCATGATCGCGCCGGTTGATCCCTATATTGGCGACTTCGCCAAAGCCGGCGCCGACTATTTGACCGTCCACCCCGAAGCGGGGCCACACCTGCACAGAACGCTGCAAGCCATTCGCGCTGCCGGAATGAAACCAGGCGTGGCGCTGAACCCTGGCACGCCAGCAGAAGTCGTCGATCCTGTGATTGACGACATTGATCTGATCTTGGTGATGTCGGTCAATCCAGGGTTTGGCGGGCAAAGCTTCATTGAGAGCCAGCTTCAAAAAATCAAAACCCTACGGCAAAAAATCGACGCCAGCGGACGCGACATTATTCTCGAAGTTGACGGTGGGTTGAATCCAGAAACCGCCCCGCGCGCCATCGCCGCCGGCGTTACCGCGATCGTCGCGGGCTCCGCCGCGTTCAAAGGTGGGCCGGATCACTATGCCTCTAACATCTCCGCCTTGCGCGCTGGGGCGACGATTTAAGGTCTGGAGCTCGGGATGAGTGAAGCGATGTCTTCCGAACCGCTCAAGGCTAAGCGTAGCGATGCAGAGGATGCCGCAATCTGGGATCGGTATGCCGGGCGTCCTGGAGAAGACGCAAAAGTGTCTACCGTTCATCGCCTTCGAATTGCGGGCAGTGCGCCAGAAGGCTTTGGGCTGCACATGCGCCCTGTCGTGCCGGCAGACGAGCTACGCGGAGAAATGCTCATGCGCGGTGTCTGGCGCATCGGAATGGACCGGTTGGAGCTTGAAGACGGTAGCGCGCCTTGGAGCGTCGCCATGCCCTCTCGGCACTATGCGAACCGATTGCATCGTTTCGATTGGCTCGCCGACCTCTTCACGCAAGGCGACGTCGGCGCCGACCGCGCGCGCTATCTCGTTGATGATTGGATCGAGAATTTCGGTCGCTTTGATGGCTTCTCCTGGCGAATGGGATGTGCAGGGGATCGGGTTTGGAATTGGATGCGCTGCGGCGCGGCCTTGTTTGAACAAGGCGACCCTGAGGTCTGCGAAACACGGCTCGAGGCGTTAGGACGCCAAGCACGACACGTCTTGGCCTTGGTTGATGCCGAACTCGAGCCACAAGCGCGCTGGCGCGGTTGCACCCTGGCAGTCGCCCACGCTGTTTGTCTAGGGCGAGGCAAAGGCTTGGACGATGCTGAGATGCGATTGGAAAGCGAATGCACCGCACAATTCTTTGCCGATGGCGGGCATGTGTCCCGCTCACCGGCGCGCGCGCTGCGTTGCCTTGCCGACTTGATTACGATCCATGATCTGCTCGAGCGATCGGATCGGCAAATCCCCGAATTCATCACGCGCTGGATTGGTCGCATCGGTGGCATGGTCGCCTTTTTTAAAGCGGGCGATGATAGCTTGATGCCATTCCATGATGGCGATGAGCGCTGGCCGGAGGCCGTAAGCGCCGTTCTGTCCCATCTAGAGACACCGCCCCGCCAGTTTTCAGTCGCCCCGAAGTCTGGCTTTCACAAGTTGATAAAAGGGCAAACCGTTTTGGTCCTTGATGCAGGCGCAGCGCCGGAACGCCCCTTCGGAGACAAAGCCCATTCCGGCGCCCTCGGCTTTGAGTTGCACGATGGCCCAGCCCGTCTTGTGACGTCTTGTGCGTGTAGCCCTGAAATCGATATCGCGTTTCGTGCCGCAGTGCGTCGGACAAGTGCACATTCAACCCTGATTTTGTCCGATGCTGACTCGTCCAGGTTTTTGACCAATGAGGATACGCGATTGCTGTATCCTGATGGCCCTGAGGGGATTTCGGCCAAACGCTTGGAAGAAGATGATGAGATCTGGCTGGACGCTCAGCATGGCGGATATAAGCAAGACTATGGCCTCTTACATCGACGTCGCTTGTTCATGTCAGGAGATGGCCTGCGTCTAACTGGAGAGGATTCTCTCGCCCGCCCTGTGTCTGCTGGACCGACGGAAAACGAGGCCCCAATCGTTTATGCCCTTAGGTTCCATTTGCATCCGACTGTGACCGCGGTCATGGCTGGCGATTCGATTTTACTGCATAGTGACTTGGGACCAAAATGGCGTTTCAAGACGAGCCACGCTAAGGCGAAGTTGGAAGAGACGATCTATTTGGGGAGAGGGATCATCGAACGCAGCGAGCAAATCGTGCTCACGGGAAGAGCTAATCCTGATAGCGACGGATCAACACCGCCCAACTGTATTCGATGGGCGTTTTTGAAAGCGAGCGGTGAATGAACGCGTCATTTGAAGCCAAACGCGCCATGGCGCTGACGCTCGGTTTCGATGCCGCTGCAGCGTTTATCTCTATGGTGATTGCCGTCTATTGGCGCTGGTTAGCCACGGGCGGCACGCCCGATGATGCCGTGATGTATGGTTTACTGGCCTCGCTGGCATTCGCCGTCTGTGCCGTCGTCGGCTTCACCATATTGAAAGTACATCGGCAGGTCTGGCGTCATTCGGGTTGGCCGGATGCGCTCAAAATTGTGCAAGCGATCGCTCTGACGGCGCTCATTTTCTTGCCCCTCATGTTCTTATGGAATCGACTTGTTGGATTTCCGCGTTCCAGCGTTCCGATTGCTCTGATCATTTGGCTCGGTCTTCTTTTTACGGGACGTATGTTCGCTCTATCGCGTTCAACCCGGCGGCCGCTGCAAATTTTCCGCAGCATTCGCAAAGACGCACCTGCCGCCATCCTCGTTGCCAGCGCGACGGAAGCTGCAGACGTGTTGCGCGATGTCCAAGCCACGAAAGGCGGTGCTGCGGTGCGCGTGCTCGGCTTGATTGAGGTCGACGGAGCGGAACCGGGCCGCGCGATCCGAGGGGTTCCGGTTCTTGGCGGCTTAGATCAAATGCCGAAAATGCTCGACCTTTTGGCGGTGCGGTATGGTGAAACGCCCTGGGTCGCGGTGACACGGTCGGTGCGTGAACGCGAACTGATGAGCGAGATCTTGGAAACCGCGACGCAGCACGGGTCACGGGTGATGGCGCTCGGGCTCGACCGCGAAGGCCTTCATCTCCAACGCGTACGGCCAGCTGACCTCTTGGCGCGTCCAGTTCGCAAGCTCGATAAAGAACCTGTGCGCGAACTCTTAGAAGGCAAGCGAGTGTTCGTGACCGGTGCCGGCGGAACGATTGGCTCTCAACTCGCCCAGCAATGCGCGGCTATGGGTGTCACCCAACTGACGATTTTCGATGCGTCCGAGTATAATCTCTATGAGATCGACCTGACCCTCCGGGAGAAGTTCCCTGATTTGGAAGTCTTTACGCAGATCGGTGATGTCAGAGATGTGAAGCGTCTCAAACAATCGGTCGCTGAAGCCAAACCGGATGTCATGATCCACGCCGCGGCGCTCAAACATGTTCCATTGATGGAATTGAATGCCTGCGAAGCGGTCCTCACCAATGTCGGCGGAACGGTGAATGCTGTGGATGTGGCGATCGAATTTGGGCTCGAGCGGTTTGTGTTCATCTCCACTGACAAGGCCGTGGATCCTGACAATGTCATGGGCGCCACCAAACGGCTGGCCGAACTCGCGCTCGCCTATCGCGCCCGGGGCACGCAGCTCGCCGTATCGATGGTTCGATTTGGCAATGTGCTCGGCTCTTCTGGCTCCGTTGTCCCGCTGTTTGAACGCCAGATCGCCGCCGGCGGGCCGATCACGCTCACCGATGATCAAGTCTCGCGCTATTTTATGACGGTGGAGGAAGCCTCATCATTGGTGCTGCAAGGCACAGCGCACAATGGCGTACCCGGCGAGGCCTCTCTTTATGTTTTGGACATGGGAGATCCGATCCGCATTCGCACATTGGCCGAAGCCATGATCCGAATGAAGGGCATGATCCCGTATCAAGATATCAAAATCAAAACGACTGGGCTGCGCCCCGGTGAAAAGCTTCACGAAGAGCTCACCTATGCAGATGAGCGTTTGACTGGCACGGGCATTCAAGGTCTCAACAAGGTCACGCCCGAAACGCGTCGCCATGAACCGAACGGTTTTTCTGAAAATCTCGATAAGCTCTTAGAAGTGGCAAGTGCCCGCGATCCCGAGCAGACTCTGACGACGCTCGCAGACTTGGTCCCGGCCTATAATCCGCCTTTGCCAAACGCTTAGATGCCCGAACCCCGTTGACCATTGCGGGACTCGTGATAGGCGGGCGAGCGTATTCTATGACCTAGCTAGAAGCCGCTACATGACCCAATCGACAAAAATTCGCCGCGCCCTGATTTCCGTCTCCGACAAAGAAGGGCTGGTCGAACGCGCCAAAGCTCTGGTTGGCTTCGGAATAGAACTCGTCTCAACCGGTGGCACGTCCCGCGCCCTCAAAGACGCCGGCCTGGAGGTGAAAGATGTCGCCGACCTGACGGGATATCCCGAAATGATGGATGGCCGGGTAAAGACCTTGCACCCCGCGGTCCATGGCGGCTTGCTCTATCTTCGCGACAATGACGCCCACAAAGCCGATGCGGACAAGCACGGCATCGAGGCCATCGATCTGGTCTATATCAATCT
>JBCBDI010000202.1:0-4642 GCA_038529885.1 Pseudomonadota bacterium | reverse complement strand
TGTCAGGAAAGGTGGCCGTGATCACCGGCGACGCCAGCGGCATTGGCGCGGCGGGCGTGGAAGTGTTTGTCGAGGCCGGTGCGCAAGTCGTCGCCGCCGACATCCAGGACGAGAAGGGCGCCGCCCTGGTCCAGCGCTTTGGCGCCGACAAGGTCGCCTATCAAAATTGCGACGTCATGGACCCGAAATCGCTTGAGGCCCTGATGCAGTCCGCGACGGACACGTTTGGCGGGCTCGACATTCTCTGGAACAATGCCGGCAGTGGCGGCACGTCCAGCACGGTCGAAGAGATGGATTTCGAGGGTTATGATTTCACCATGGATTTGCTGCTCAAGTCGGTCTTTGCCGGGACGCATTTCGCGGTGCCGCATATGAAAGCGCGCGGCGGTGGCAGCGTTGTGAACACCTCCTCCATCTCCGCGGTCTGCGCCGGATATGCGCCGGTCACTTATTCGGTTGCCAAGAAAGCGGTTGCGCATTTTTCCAAACTCGCCGCGGCGGAGCTCGCCAAATACAAGATCCGCGTCAATGCGATTCTGCCCGGCTTCATCGCCACCTCGATCTTTGGAGCATCATTGGGCCTGCCACGCGAACAGGCCGATCAGATGGCGGAAATGGTGGCGCAGGCAGGCGGCGCGATGCAACCGATCGGCCGGACGGGAAATGGTCAGGACATTGCGCGGATGGCGGCCTATCTCAGCTCTTCTGACGCCGGGTTTGTGACGGGCGGAGAATTCCTGGTCGATGGCGGTATGACGGTCGGACCTCCGCATAGCTGGGATGAAGAAGTCGGCGGCCCCTTGCTCGATGCGCTCGGCATTACGCCAGAACAGGCCGAACAAATGGCCGAAGCCATGCGCGGCGGCCAGGGCGTTTAAGCGAATAGTGTGCCTAGGCAGACAGGCCGGGGATCGCCTCGACCTGTTCAAGCAAGGCTTCCAGCGAATCCGATCGCGCGACTTCATGGCCCTTGTCATCGAACAGGACGAAATCCTGGTTTGACTTGCGTAACGGAAAGCGGCGCCAGTGCGCACGCGTGCGGTAAAGTGTGATTTCTTCCGGGGTCTCACCGCTGGCCGACCAGCCGGTCCAGACATGGTCGGCAGGAATAGAGCGCCACAAGCGGTCTATGGCATCTATATCGTCGGCGGAGAATTGAGACATGTCAGATAAGGAGGAAGCTTCGGGTTACGAGCCAGTTAACACGTCGCGGCTGTCGGGCAACCTGCGTGGCGCGGCGCTGATGGTTTTGGCCAGTATCGGCTTCACCTTCTATCTGTTGCTCAACAAGCTGCTTTCGGCTGAGGTCAATCCGGTTTTTCTGGCCTTTTGGCGGGCTTTTCTGGGCATGTGGATGGCCCTGCCCTTTGTTGCCGTGCTCGGCTTCGGAGCGATGAAAACCCGGCGTCCGCGCTTGCTCATCCTGCGCAGCTTGTTTGGGACGCTTGGATTCACGCTGGCCATTGTCGCGGTCTCAGATTTCTTCACACTGACCCTCGCCCAGTTCAATGCGATCAGTTTTACGCGCCCTTTGTTCGTGACCTTGCTGGCGGCTCTGGTGCTACGGGAGTTCGTCGGACCTCAAAGGTGGGCGGCCCTGGTCATGGGGTTTGTCGGCGTCCTGATCATGGTCATGCCGGGGATATTCCTGTTCTGGCAACCGGGCGCGTTTGCGGGCCAGTCATTTGAGCTCGGTAGTCTGGTCGCCCTGATCAGCGCCTTCAGTTTGGCCTCGGCGATTGTTATGGTGAAATTCCTCACCGCCGAATTGCCGGCGATGGTGTTGCTTCTCTATGCCAATCTGTTCTCGACGCTCCTGCTGGCGCCCTTCGCGATTGTGTTCTGGACCGATGTGTCCTGGCAGGATTGGGGCCTGATTTTCGCGATGAGTGCGTTCGGGTTTGTCTCGCAATTCTGTTTCATCTACGCGATGAGCATTGGCGATGCCTCCTTCTTGTCGCCGATCGACTATCTGCGCTTGCCCATGTCCGCCGTAGCAGATTTCTGGGTGTTCCGTTTGATCCCGGGCGTGAGCGTCTGGGTCGGTGCCGCCGTGATCGTGATCTCGACTCTCTATATTGGCTGGCGCGAACGCGTGAACGCCAAATCAAAATCGTGACGGCCCACCCCTTGTGAACGCAGAACATTTCGTTCAGTATTTGCGAAACAGGAGGGCTCGCCATGACCAAAGTACTCGTGACCGGAGCGACCGGCTTCATCGCCTCACACACCATTCTGGCGCTGATCAATAAAGGCTATGAGGTGCGTGGCACCGCCCGCTCGGCCAGCAAGGCGGAAAAGCTGAACGCGACTTTGAGCGCTTATGCCGGCAAGCCGATCGAGATTGAGCTGGTCAGTGCGGACCTGACCAGTGACGATGGCTGGACCGAGGCGATGGAGGGCGTGACCTATCTTCAGCACCTCGCCTCGCCAATCCCGAACAATCTGCCGAAAGATCCGAATGAGCTGATCATTCCCGCCAAGGAAGGCGCCTTGCGGGCGCTGAAGGCGGCCAAGGCGGCGGGGGTCAAACGCGCTGTGATGACCTCATCCTTTGCTGCGATCGGCTATGGCTGGGGCGATGCGCGTCCGGCAAGTCTGGACGAAACGCACTGGTCCAATCCAGACAATCTCAAAGACAATACGGCCTATACACGCTCAAAGGCGATCGCTGAAAAAGCCGCCTGGGATTATGTAAAGGGCGACGGCCAGGGCCTGGAACTGGCCACGATCAATCCGGTTGCCGTGCTCGGGCCTGCCATGAGCGGGGATGTCTCCGCTTCACTCGAACTCGTCACTCAGCCCATGGAGAACAAAGTCCCGGCTTTCCCAAAGCTGACGTTCGGAATTGTCGATGTCCGCGACGTGGCGCTGGCTCATGTCGCGGCGATGGAGAAGCCGGAGGCGGCGGGCGAGCGATTTATTGTCGGTGACAAGGTGCTGTCCTTTACAGAGATTGGCGACGTCCTGCGCGAAGCCTATCCGGATCGCAAACTGCCAAAAGGCGAACTGCCGAACTGGTTGGTGCGGATGCTGACCGTGATTAATCCGACGCTCAAGCAGATCGTCCCGGAGCTCGGCAAGAGACGCGCCTATTCGAACGAAAAAGCCCGCAGCCAGCTCGGCCTCGATTTCATCCCGGCCAAGGAGGCCATCCTGGCCAGCACCAATTCGCTGATTGAGCTCGGTGAGCTCTAAACGGCATTGCCAAATCCCTGGGGAGCGCCTATGTCAGCGCTCCAAAGGAAATCAATATGCGCCCTGCGATGATCTGTTGTGTCTGTATGAGCGGCTAAGGTAACGCCCCCTTAGCCGGTTTCGCCTATTCGATTCACAGACATTTCCGAGCGCCTTATGACCCTTCGACTTTACGACACGCTATCGCGCGAAAAACGCGTATTTGAACCCCAGGATCCGTCCCGCGTGACCATGTATGTCTGCGGCCCGACGGTTTATAATCGCGCCCATATTGGCAATTTCCGTCCGGTCATCGTTTTTGACACGCTGTTTCGATTGCTTCGAACCGTCTATGGCGAAAATGCTGTGCTCTATGCGCGGAATTTTACTGACATTGACGATAAAATCATTGCCGCGAGCCAGGATACCGGCGAGTCGATCGAAGAGATCACCAAGAAATACGCGGCGATCTATTCTGAAGACGCATCAGCGGTGAATGCCCTGCCGCCGACCATCATGCCTTGGGCGACCGACCATGTCGGGGAAATGCTCGGTATGATCGAGACGCTGGAACGCAAGGGCTATGCTTATGCGACGGATTCAGGAGTCTTTTTCAACGTTCCACAAATGGACAATTATGGCAATTTGGCCAAGCGCAAGCTCGACGATAATCAGGCGGGCGCACGCGTCGGGGTCGACCTTGGCAAACGTGATGCGGCGGACTTTGCTTTGTGGAAGTTCGCCAAAGAGGGGGAGCCTGAAGACGCCATTTGGGACAGCAAATGGGGCCGCGGGCGTCCGGGTTGGCATATTGAGTGTTCAGCCATGATTGCCAAACACCTTGGCAAGACCATCGACATTCATGGCGGCGGCGTCGATTTACAATTCCCGCATCATGAAAATGAGATCGCGCAATCTGAATGTGCGCATGGGCAGACCATGGCCAATTTCTGGATGCATAATGGCTTCCTGGATATGGCCGGCGAGAAAATGTCCAAATCACTCGGGAATGTCGTGTTGCTGAATGACTTGCTCAAAGACTGGGATGGTGAGGTGATCCGCTTCGCCATGCTGAGCGGTCATTATCGCGCACCGCTGGATTGGACGCGCGACCTGCTCGAACAAGCCAAGGTCACGCTCAACCGGATTTATGGCGCCCTACGCCGCGTCTGGGACGCCGAAAGAGGCATCGCCGCCGATCAAGGCGTGCTTGAGGCTATGAGCGACGATCTCAATACGCCGATTGCTCTGGCCGAATTGTCTCGGCTTGCGGGGGAAGCCAATGGCGCTGCCGATCGCAAAGATGAGGCAGGCATGGCTGAGGCGCGCGCAAACCTGCTGGCCGCCGGCGCATTGCTTGGCTTATTGTCGAAAACGCCGGCGCAGTGGGAGCAAGGCGGCGACAGCGACGACAAGGCGCGCATTGACGAACTGGTGGCGGCGCGTATCCAGGCCCGCGCCGATA
>JBCBDI010000201.1:0-4696 GCA_038529885.1 Pseudomonadota bacterium | reverse complement strand
GGAGGTCCTGGTCGACCTTCGCGCGTGGCTGACCGCCTGCGAGAATGTCTTTGGCCTGACCGACCCAGTCTTCGCTTGCCGCATCTTCAGCAACACCGAGCTCTTCGAGCAGAGCCGCGCGCTCATCGTCCGCCATTGCGACGAAACCAGACAGCGTGCCGAGGCCCTTCTCTTTCAGAGCTTCTTCTGTCTTCGGACCGATGCCGTCGACGAGAACGATATTGTCAGCTGCGGTGCCTTCGATCTGAACGTCGCCCGATGGCGCGTCAGATTTTGCAGGCGCTTTAAAAGAACCCTCCGCTGGAGCATCAGCATGGAGGGCTTTCTTTACCGCGTCGCGGATTTCTACATATGAACCGGCAGCACCTGGGATCGCGCCTTTGATCAGCACGAGGCCACGCTCGACGTCGGTGCGCACGATTTCAAGGTTTTGAACCGTACGGCGCTCAACGCCATAATGTCCGGCCATCTTTTTGCCTTTGAAGACCCGGCCTGGATCTTGGCACTGACCGGTAGAGCCGTGCGAACGGTGAGAGATAGACACACCGTGAGACGCGCGAAGACCGCCAAAGTTCCAGCGCTTCATCGCACCGGCAAAACCTTTACCGATGGAAACGCCAGCAACGTCGACTTTTTGACCCGGAACAAAATGATCGGCCTGAACCTCAGCGCCGACCTCTGGCAGAGCGATGTCAGATTTGACACGGAACTCTGAAACTTTTGCTTTTGGAGCGACACCCGCTTTGGCGAACTGCTCGCGCTGGGCTTTCGCGGTGCGCTTTGCTTTCTTGTCGCCAGCGCCCATGACCACAGCCGTGTAGCCATCGGTGCGTTTGACCTGACCGCCCTTTTTGGTGGTCACGTCGCGCTCGTCTTCCGTGCGCAGACCGACAACCTGACAGCCATCAAGCGCGAGCACAGTGACCGGCACGTGGCGGCCTGCCTCGCTAAATACGCGCGTCATACCCAATTTGCGGGCGAGCACGCCAGAACGTTGAGCTGGAAGCGCCATTAGCGAGCTCCCTCGAGTTTGATCTCAATGCCAACACCCGCAGACAGATCGAGCTTCATCAGCGCGTCGACGGTTTGTGGGGTCGGGTCAACAATGTCGAGGATACGCTTGTGCGTACGGATCTCGAATTGCTCACGAGACTTTTTGTTGACGTGTGGGGACCGGTTGACTGTGAAGCGCTCCTTGCGGGTCGGCAGTGGGATCGGCCCACGTACTTCTGCGCCGGTGCGCTTGGCAGTCGAAACGATTTCGCGGGCCGACAAATCGAGCGCGCGGTGATCGAAGGCTTTCAGCCGGATCCTGATATTCTGTTTTTCCATCCTGCGATGTCCGTTCACGTAAAAACCACACACCTAGGCAGCACAGCTCTCTGAGCGCCGAGGTACGAGGAAATCCAGTTGTTCGTTTCGGTTGCCAGCGTTTGCCGTTTCCCGGCACAGCCTGACTTGCGAAGCGTGGCCAATACGGGAATCAGAGCCCCCCGTCAACAGCCGCGTGTGCAGATTCTGTGACACGGCAATCGCAGCCTCATTCAGGGCGTTGGCTAACGGCAAAGATTCACACGAATGCGGGCGCGAAGCCAGTCCTAACCTCATCGTGAGCGAGCTTGAATTTTAAGTGAGCGTCCGGCGCGCCAAGGTGGCGCTGAGACGGCTCCTCCGATCGCTGTCCTTCACAAGATCAATGCTCAGCAAGACTGGATTTCACATGCCTCAATCACGCCCCACAAGAGCGCTGTTCGCGGCGATTGCCGTCGCTTTCGCCGCTCCTCTCACCGCAAACGCCGAAGACGCGGCTCTGTTCACCCAACATGATGCGACAAGCGTCGTGACGGTCGACAACACCGCCTATTCCAGCATGATTGAGGGACTGACCGCGATTGAACGCGGCCGCCCTCTGGTCGCCTATGAGATCGCGCGGGCCGAGGCCCGCCCCTTCTTCACCCAATACGCGTCCTTTCTAGAAGGTGTTCCGGTCAGCCAGCTCAATCGAGACGAACAATTGGCATTCTGGCTCAACACCCGAAATGTGCTCCTTATAAAAGCAGCGGTCGATGAAAATCGCATCCGGCGCTACAAAAAGCTGCGTGGGACCCCAGATGCGCCCGGCGCATTTTGGACCGAGCCCCGCATCACCATAGATGGCACGCCGCTCTCTCTTCAGGATATTGAAGAGAACATTCTGTTCGCAGGCTGGGACGACCCGAACATCATGTTCGGCCTCTATCAAGGCTCGAAAGGCGGACCGGCTTTGCCGCTCGAACCTTTCTCCGGCGCGACCGTGCACCAAGCCCTGGCCGAAGCTGGCGAACGCTTCACCGCCGACAGCCGCAATTTCCGAGTGCGCGGCGATTCCGTGCGGATCAGCACCTATTTCGATTGGTACGCATCTTTCGCATATGACGGTGACGAGACCGCGCTGCGCAGCCATCTCGCAAGCTTCGCCGATGAAGACGCGCGAACCGCAATTGCGGAGACAGCCACTTTGTCTCGCAAATCCTTCTCGACCGATTTCGAGCAGTATCGGGTTCGGCAAGTGAATGTGGATCTCGGCGGCAGAAGCAGTTCGGGCGCAGGCGGCTTCGGCTCATAAGGCCCGGACCATGCTCGCTGGCAGCCCGCTCTTACGCACCGGTCTTTGCATCACGGTCTTTTTGATCGGGCTGGCAGCGCTCTCTTACGCCTTTCCATATGGCGCGTTCTTAGAAGACACGCCCTTGCCGCTCTATGTCACGCTGGCCCTAATGGTGAGCGCACTGTGGATGGTTCTGCCGCGCTTTATCCGTTCAGCAGAAGCGGCGCCGCGACTTCTCACAGTCGCTTTGCTCCTCGGCCTCATTGCCCGCGCCGCGATGTTCGCCTCCACACCCGTCTTAGAGGATGACTCATATCGCTACCTCTGGGACGGCGCCGTCACCGCGCATGGCGTTGACCCATACAAATACGCGCCGGGTGAGGCGTCGCCTAATCCGATCTTCGGAGAGACCGGTGCTGTCGATGCGCCCCAAGACTTGGCCGTGCTGAAAACACTCGCCGCTGAAAACAGCGAGGCGCACAGCCGGATCAATTATCCTTTTGTGGCGACCATCTACCCGCCCCTCACCCAAGCGGGGTTCGCGCTCGCTTACATAATTGACCCATTTGGTCTCACGGGATGGCGGTTCATCCTTTTGTTGAGCGACCTTGCGACGCTTGGTCTGTTGATCGCGCTTTTGCGCGCCTATGGCCGGAGACCAGAATGGGCGCTGCTCTATTGGTGGAACCCGGTGGTTGTCCTGCACGGGTTCGGCGCCGTGCATATGGACCTACTGGTTCTGCCCTTCCTGATGGCGGCGCTGTTATGGGCCCGGCAAGCGCGCCCCACATGGGCGGCTCTGGCTCTCGCAGGCGCCGCGGGCGTGAAGCTTTGGCCAATCCTCCTGTTTCCCTTTGTCGCCCGGCCTTTGTTGCGCAAGCCTCTCCACTTGATTGCGGTCAGCGCCGTTTTCCTGATCGCGACGCTTGGCTTACTGCTGCCTCAACTCCTGCATGCCTTGCGCCCCGAAGCGGGGCTCAATGCCTATTCCTCCGAGTGGCTGACCCACGCCTTCTTGTTCAGCCTCTTGCAGGAAGGGGTATCGCTGTTTTCGGATACGCCCGGATCAATCGCCCGCTTCATCGTTGCATTGAGTGTCAGCGCCTTGACGGCAGGGCTGGCGCTCCGCTTCGCCGAGAAGAGCGATCATTTGCCGGTCCTCATAACGACCGTGATCGCCGCGCTGCTCTTCTTATCGCCGACGGGGTATCCTTGGTATCTAATCTGGCTCGCGCCCTTCCTTTGCTTCATCCCAAATCTCGGCCTGCGCGCCCTGATGGTCACAGCGCCGCTCTATTGGCTACGCTTCCCCATGGGCGATGACGCGCTCCTGTATCAGTGGCTCATCGTGCCGATCGCATTTGGCGTTCCCTTGCTGCTGCTCCTCCGCCCACTCTTCAAAACTGGACCCCGCTATGAAATCCGCGCTGATTATTCCCGCCCTTAATGAAGAAGCCGCGATTGCTGGGGTCGTGCGCAGCGTCCGCGATCAAGTCGATCGCGTCATCGTTGTAGACAATGGTTCAACCGATCGAACCGCCGAGGAAGCCTCCACCGCGGGCGCTGACGTCGTGTTCGTCGCTCGGCCCGGCTATGGCCGCGCTTGTCTCGCGGGCGTCGCTGCCGCATCGGATGCAGACCTTTTGATTTTCATGGATGGCGATGGCGCAGATGATCCAGATGATCTCCAAGCGCTGATCCGTCCGATCGAGGACGGGCGGACCGATTTCGTCATCGGTTCACGCGCCCTCGGCCAAAGACAGTCAGGATCGCTCACGGTGCCGCAGCGCTGGGGTAACGCCCTCGCCGCACGTCTGATGCAGCTCTTCTGGGGCGCGTCCTACACCGATCTTGGCCCATTTCGCGCGATTAAGCGTTCAGCCTATCAGCGCCTCAACGTGCAAGCGCCAACCTGTGGCTGGACGGTTGAAATGCAGGTCCGGGCTTTGAAGCATGGAATCCGATATACAGAAATTCCGGTGTCCTATCGCCGCCGGATCGGAGTTTCGAAAATCTCCGGAACCGTCAAAGGCGTCATTCTGGCGGGCGCTTATATTCTCGGGACAATCTTCAAAGAGGCGGCCATGGGCGCGCCAAGGCCGTCCTTGA
>JBCBDI010000200.1:0-4700 GCA_038529885.1 Pseudomonadota bacterium | reverse complement strand
ATGCAATGAGCGATCCGTCGGTTATTCTCGCAGCAAGAAATCCGCAGAGCGCGCTAAAAATCACGGCGCCAATGGCTCCGCTCCATGTCTTGGACGGTGAATCTGGGTGCAATGCTGGGCCGCCAAAGCCGCGGCCTGAGAAATAAGCCGCTGAGTCCGACCCCCACACAATTCCCATAAATATCAAAGCCGCAGCGATGCCGTCCCATGGGCCGTCCCGCAAGAGATAGAGCGCGAGCGGCATGCCGGAGACGTAGAAGAGCCCAAAAGCCTCGGCGCTGCGCTTCTCTGACAAGGGGTGCGTGAAGCTCGCCACGAGGGCACATCCAAGCAAGGCCCAGACGGCCCAGATGGGCGTGCCCAGAATGGCTGGGACAAAGGGTAGCAATGCCAGCCAGACAAAGGATTTCAGCGACGGCGAGGCTGTCATCCGGATCCATTCAAAGGCCATGAGCGCAGCAAATATCGCACAAGCCACCGCTAGCAGCGCGCCGCCGGTCCAAACAACATAAAGCGCAAACGGGATCAGAATGGCGGCTGATAAGAGCCTTAAGCCAAGGTCGCCTGGCTGGCCGTCATGCTGTTTTGTGGGCGCCATGATTAGGCCGCTCCGGACGCCAAACCGCCAAATCTGCGCTCGCGCGTCTGGAATGTCTTTATCGCATCAAGCAAGTGCTCTTTGCCAAAGTCTGGCCAGAGCACGTCTTGAAAGATGAGCTCGGCATAAGCGGCCTGCCAGACGAGGAAATTGCTGAGCCGGTACTCGCCGCTTGTTCGGATGACGATGTCCGGGTCCGGAATGTCTTTGGTATCGAGGAAGTCAGAAAACGTCGCTTCATCTAAGCTAGCGGCGCTTAGAGTCCCCGCCGATATTGCGGCAGCGACCTTCTCGACGGATCGAATGATCTCTTCCCGGCCGCCATAATTGAACGCGATACAAAGATTGAATTTGTCATTCGCCGCGGTCGTCGCCTCTGCGCGATCGACCAATTCGAGAATATCCTCGGGCAAGCCGTTGCGGGTGCCCAGAATGCGGACCCGCACCCCCTCTTTCGCCAGTCGATTTAAGTCCCGTTTTACGTAAGCTTTTAGCAGCCCAAACAAGGCATTAACCTCAGAAACAGGGCGTCGCCAATTTTCAGTTGAGAAGGAATAGACGGTCATGTTTTTGAGACCGATCTCTTGGGCCGCCTCAACCGTTCGCCGCAGCGCTTCTACACCGCGCTCATGCCCCACTGCGCGCGGAAACCCGCGCGCTTTTGCCCATCGACCATTTCCGTCCATGATAATGGCAATGTGCTCGGGAAATTTGGCGGTATCTGGCCCGCCATCCCCGGTCTGGGTGGCTGAGGACGCGGAGGTCAAACTTGCATAATCTCCGCTTCTTTTGTTTTCAGCGCCTCGTCGACACGGCCAACAAAATTGTCTGTCAGCTTCTGGACGTCGTCTGTCAGAGAACGGTGATCATCTTCGCTAATGTCGCCGTCTTTTTCCATTTTCTTCAGCGCGTCCATGCCGTCTCGTCGGACATTGCGGACCGCAACGCGCGCGGCTTCAGCATATTTACCGGCAACCTTGGTGAGTTCCACGCGGCGCTCTTCGTTCAGCGGCGGGATCGGGATGCGCAAAGTCTGTCCGTCCACTACCGGGTTTAGCCCAAGGCCCGACTCGCGGATCGCTTTGTCGGTTGCGCCAACCAGGCCCTTGTCCCAGACATTCACCGCAATCATCCGGGCATCCATCACCGAGACCGAGCCCACTTGGTTTAGCGGCATATTCGAACCATAGGCGGGAACTTGCACCGTATCGAGCAGGTTCACAGACGCGCGTCCGGTCCGCAGGCCCTGCAATTCAGATTGAAGCGAAGAGATCGCGCCTTCCATGCGGCGTTCGAGGTCTTTTTCGTCGTAACTCATTTTTCTAATTCCTCACGATCCAGAGATGATTGTGCTTGGGCCTTTGCCTGTCAGGACATCCTGAAGGGCGCCCTTATTGTGCAGAGAGAAAACCACAATTGGGATGTTCGTGTCACGCATGAGGCTGACAGCGGATGCATCCATGACTTTTAGATTGCGCGCCAAAACGTCCTGATAGGTGAGCGTATCATAGCGTTCGGCATTTGGATCGGTCTTCGGATCCGCCGAATAAACCCCATCGACTTGGGTCCCCTTCATCATCGCGTCGCAATGCATTTCGGCGGCGCGCAGGGCCGCGCCTGTATCGGTCGTGAAGTAGGGATTGCCGGTGCCGGCTGCGAAAATCACGACGCGGCCTTTTTCCATGTGCCGAATGGCGCGGCGGCGAATGAAAGGCTCGCAAATCTCATCCATGCGAATACCGGACTGGACGCGGGTCTGTACACCGATCGATTCCAGCGCGCTTTGCATAGCCAGCGCATTCATGATCGTCGCCAGCATGCCCATGGAGTCGGCTTGAGAGCGCTCCATGCCTTGCGCCGCCCCTTTCATGCCGCGGAAGATGTTTCCGCCGCCGATGACAAGACAAATCTCGACCCCTAAATCACGCGCGGCAGAGATTTCTTCAGCAAAGCCAAGACAGGTTGGAGTGTGAATGCCGTATTCGGTTGGCCCCATCAACGCCTCACCCGAAATTTTCAATAGGACGCGCTTATATTTCAAACCGTCTGCGGATTCACTGTCATCTGGCATTACGCGTCTCCCATGATCCTTGTGGCCATAAAAGATTCCCGGCCACCTGTCATCGGTGGCCGGGACCCAAAAGCACTTATTTTTTTAGGCCTTAAGCCTTGGTCATTGAGGCAACTTCGTCTGCGAAGTTGTCTTCAGCCTTTTCGATGCCGTCACCAAGCTTGAACATGACAAAGCCAGCCAGCTCAGCGCCGCTATCTGAAATGAACTGACCAACGGTCTGATCTGGGTTCATGACAAATTGCTGCTCAACCAGAACAACTTCTTTGTAGAACTTCTTGATCCGGCCTTCGATCATCTTCTCGATGACATTAGCAGGCTTGCCGCTTTGTTCAGCTTGCTCGGTCAGAACTTGCTTCTCACGGGCCACTAGGTCTTGGTCGAGGTCCGCAACCGTTGCAGACGCGGGCGAAGTCGCTGCGACGTGCATGGCTACTTTCTTGCCCGCTTCCGCGAGATCACCAGAGCCGTTCAGGCCAACCAGAACGCCGATCTTGCCCATGCCAGGCGCTTCAGCGCTGTGAATGTAAGCTGCGACAGAGTCTGCTTTGATCTGCGCGGCGCGGCGGAGCGTCATGTTCTCACCAATCGTGCCGACCAAACGCTTGATCATGTCCTCGACGGTGCCGTCACCGTCCGGAGCTGGCGCAGAAGCGAGTGCTTCTGTGGTACCGGCCGTGGTCAGAGCGATCGCGGCAATGTCAGACAATGCGCCTTGGAAGGTTTCGTTCCGAGCCACAAAGTCAGTCTCTGCGTTCAGCTCTACGACAGCGCCGGTTTTGCCGTCGTCAGAAACAACAGCCGACACGAGGCCGTCAGCCGCTGTACGGCCAGACTTTTTCGCCGCCTTAGACAGGCCTTTTGCGCGCAGCCAGTCGACTGCGGCTTCGACGTCGCCATCATTTTCGACGAGCGCCTTTTTTGCATCCATCATACCTGCGCCAGTCTTGTCACGCAGGCTCTTGACGAGGGCAGCAGTGATTTGAGCCATCCTAGTCTTCCTTCTGTTAAACCAGTGGGGTTAAGCTTCGGTCTTGTCTTCTTTTGCGTCTTCAGACGCTTCTTCAGCAGCAGCTTCCTCGGCTGCATCAGCGGCAGCTACATCAGCTTCGACGAGCGCTTCAATATCGTCCGCCTCGCCAAGGTCGATGCCCAGACCAGCAGAAGACTCAGCCAGACCATCCAGAACCGCATCTGCAATCAGGTTACAGTAAAGCGAGATGGCACGTGCTGCGTCATCATTGCCTGGGAACGGGAAGTCAGCATCGTCCGGGTCGCAATTGGTATCCACAACCGCGACGACAGGAATGCCGAGCTTGCGGGCTTCTTTAATCGCAATCGCTTCTTTGTTGGTATCGACCACAAAGATCAGATCCGGAATGCCGCCCATATTGGCGATCCCGCCAAGGGCTTTGTCCAGCTTCTCACGATCGCGCTCCAGGTTGAGGAGTTCTTTCTTGGTCAAACCAGACTGCTCTTTATCGCCGAGCGTTTCTTCAAGCTCACGCAGACGCTTGATTGAGTTTGAAACGGTCGCCCAATTTGTGAGCGTGCCGCCGAGCCAGCGGTGGTTCATATAGTATTGAGCGCAACGTTGAGCCGCTTCAGCAACCGGCTGTGACGCCTGGCGCTTGGTGCCAACGAAGAGCACACGGCCACCTTTAGAAACAGTGTCACGGACCTGAACCAGCGCTTGGTGAAGCAGCGGTACCGTTTTCGACAGGTCCATAATGTGAATGCCAGAACGCGCGCCATAGATGAATTCTTTCATCTTCGGGTTCCAGCGGTGAGTTTGGTGACCAAAGTGAACGCCAGATTCCAGCAGTTCACGCATCGTGAATTCAGGCAAAGCCATATCAATTTTCCTTGTCCGGTTGACCGGCACGATCCCTATCGATCCTCACTTGAGAACCGACACCGGAAGGACCGCGCATCGGGGGTTATTGCGCGCGTCTATACAGGAATTGGTTGTTCGTGCAACCGCTGAGTTCAGGAATGTGTCCGGGAAATCGCGGCCTAAGCCGCTTCGTG
>JBCBDI010000199.1:0-4727 GCA_038529885.1 Pseudomonadota bacterium | reverse complement strand
CGAAGAGCTTGGCCACACGGTCGAAGAAGACGGACCCGCGCTCGATGGTGAGGTGCTTGGGAAAAGCCTGATGGTCACCGTCTCAGCCGCAATCGCCATGGTCATGGAAGCGCGCGGGGAAGCCTTAGGGCGCACACTCGGACCAGAAGACATGGAGCCGGTCACCGCGCGCTTTGTCGAGTTCGGCAATTCGATCCCCATGAAAGAATTGATGAAAGCCACGCAAGCCTCGATCACGGCAGGCCTCATCTATGAACAATTCTTGGTCGATGGTGGTTATGACATGATCTTGTCGCCAACCATGTCGCGCGTGCCGGACAAAACGGGTGAACTGTCGCTGAACCCGGCTGATATGGACGCTTATACGCAAGCGGTCACGACCTTTGCCCCCTGGTGCGCGATCTCAAACCAAGCCGGCTCGCCAGCCATGTCCGTGCCCTTGCATTGGACGGAGGAGAACCTGCCGATTGGAATGATGTTTGGCGCGCGCACCGGCAATGAGTGGGAACTCTACCAGCTTGCCGGACAGTTAGAACGCGCCGCACCTTGGGCAGATCGACGGCCCCCAGTTTGGGTCGGATAAGGACATGCATGAGCGAGCTCAAAACACATCACGGCGGCTGTCATTGCGGAGCCATTCGATTTGAGGTCGACCTTCCACCCTCTTTCGAGGTGGAGGATTGTAATTGTTCGATCTGCGCCATGAGCGGCAATATTCACGTCATCGTCCCGGCCTCGCGCTTTAGACTGATCAAAGGCGCGGACAATCTGTCGGAGTATACGTTCAACACGGGCGGCGCGAAGCACCGCTTTTGCAAGACGTGCGGGATTAAGAGCTTTTACGTGCCCCGCTCCAACCCAGACGGTTTCGCGGTGACTTGGCGCTGCTTGGATAACTGGATGGACCTTGACGTGACCATCAACAAATTTGATGGCCAAAACTGGGAAGCCAATGCTGGAGCGCTCGCCCACAAGTCTAAAGACGAGCTCTAGTCCTCGAACGGACGTCGTGGAGGCGGTGGGCGGTCTCCAGGCGGCGGTCGCCGGTCCCGGAAACGGTCACGCGCACCGCGCTGGCTAAAGTCGCGGATGATCAGACGGCGCTGTTCGGCGGACAAAGTCCCGAACTGTTCAGTCAGGACACTGTGTAGACGCGCTTTCATCGCGTCGTCAGCCGCGCGCAATTCAGCAAAGCCCGCACCAACCGCTGCGGCGTCATAATCAGCAGCCGAGAGCAATCGCCCAAGATCTCGCCGGGCTTCTTGCAAGCGAACACGTTCGGCTCGCGTATCTGCAAACGCTCGGCGAAAGGCGCGGCGGACTTCCTCGCGTTGATCGATCGAGACAGCCTGGTCGATGCCGCGCATGAGAGATTGCTCATTACCAACCGCCGGACCTGCAGCCGGGCCTGCTTTGCGCTGGCCGAGGCCGCCGCCAATGAACAGCCCGATCAGAAGCGCATTCGCCATAAGCGAAACGATGAGCCAGATCGGCAATCGCGATGTCGTGCCTTCACTCATGCTCTACTCCAAACTCGTCCAGGCATCATTCGTGTCATACCCGAACGCGGCATAATAAGCGTCTTCCACCTGGTCATACCCTGCCCCGGTCGATGCGTAAGCATATCCGCCAACGAGCCCCATCATAAGGCTCGCAAGCGCCGCCCCAGCGGGCCACCGCGCGCCTTGTGGAAAGACCATGGCGCCGAGGTGTCCAAGCAGGCTTTTGCGCTGCCGCGCGGCTGCGGGTGCAGCGCTCAAAATCGCGTCGGTCAGCGCCGCGCTTGGCTCAGGCACCGTCTCGCTCATCAACAGCGCATCAAGCGCGCGGGCCTCGTCCAGCGCCGCGGCAAATGTCTCTGGCTCAGAGGCGACCAATGTCGTCGCCGCCTCACGTTCCTCTTCCGGCCAAGCCCCTGGCTCAGCCCCATAGGTTTCGATCAGCTCGAAAACGCGCTCGGTCGTGATGGGCAAGGTGGTCATCTCATGGCTCCTTCCTGTTCGGCGCTTAGGCCCGCACGCAGGCTCCTTCTTGCGCGCGCCAACAGGCTTTCCAAGGCGC
The DNA here is from genome assembly GCA_038529885.1 of Pseudomonadota bacterium. GTDB lineage: Bacteria > Pseudomonadota > Alphaproteobacteria > Caulobacterales > Hyphomonadaceae > Henriciella. The sequence continues at coordinate 2,666 of JBCBDI010000199.1, read as the reverse complement.
GGACACTCACATCCATCGCCTCTGCTGCTTCTATATTGGTCATTCCTTCCAAAGCGCAAAGAGAAAGGGCTTCACGCTGGCGCTCTGGTAAGGAGGCTATTTTGTCTTCAATGCCTTGCAGCGCTTGCTGTGATTGCAGCGCTTCTTCTGGTCTAAGCGCGGTGTCCACACGCTCCGGAAGCTCATCCATCAGCACCGGCTTTTTCTTGCGCAGCCGGTCCCGGCACAGGTTCAACGCGACCGTGCAGGCCCAAGTCGAGAACTTCGCCTTAGGTTGCCAATCCGGCAGCGCTTTCCACGCACGAAGGAAGGTTTCCTGCGTCACGTCTTCCGCCTCGGCGCGGTCTTGGAGCATGCGATACGCAACCCGGAAAACAATTGGCATATTCCGATTGACCAGAGCGGCTTGCGCCGCCCTGTCACCACCCGCTGCTCGGGTGATTTGATCGAGTTCGCTGACCCCGGACACGTGTTTAGCTTAGCGGATTCCTTTGCAAGCGCGATTGGGAGGATGTCTCGCGCTTGCTTTGGGAAACAAAGGCCAATGCTGAGCACTGGCCCCCGCAAACTAGCCGTTGCGCCCATAGCCGCGTTTACCGCGCCGTTCACGCATCTTCTCCTTTGCTGCCTCGCGCTCAGCCTCAGTGATCAGACCGTCGCCATCGGTGTCCATTCGTTCAAACATTCGGTCCATCCGGGCGTCCGCAACGCTCGCATGTTCTTCTGCGGTGACCATGCCATCGCCATTCGAATCAAGTCGTTCGAAGCGACGGTTCTGGCGTTCGATTTGTTTGCGCTCACGCTCCAATTCAGAGAATGCGGCGAACTCTTCGGCAGAGACCAGATTGTCTCCATTCGTGTCCGCGCTGACGAATTTGCCGGCACGGTGCTCAGAGATCTCGTCTTTCGAGATGCTTCCATCTTGGTTGAGATCCAGCTCTTCAATGGCAGGTCCGCGGGGCCCTGGGCCGCCCGGTCCACCTTGTGCCAAGGCTGTATAAGTTGCGCCTCCGAGACCCAGAGTAATCAACGCTGCAAGTGTGAGTTTCTTCATGACTTCAAGTCCTTTCTTTTTGAACTCGAAGGTAAAACGGATGGCGTTCAGGTTTCCGTCGCTGATTTAAGAAGTTTTTCACCAAACATCGCAGTGACGCGGTCGCATGTGGCTTCTAGCGTGTTCAATAGAGTTTCGAACGACCCGCACTCAACCGCGCGGCACAGCCGGTCCTGCAAGGCTTTTGAGAGATCGAGCTCGCCAACAATAGTCTCATTCGCCATGCGTTGGACCTGCTGCAGCGCCTGTAAGAAAGCATGGGCATCAGACGCGGTCTTGAGGTCAGTCTCAGACCAGACCTCTGTCGCCAGAAGCTGCGCTTGGGCCTCGCTGAGATTGGGTTGCAAGGCTTGAGGCGTCTTGGCCGTCAGGATGGCGTGTTGGGTGATGAACTCCAGATCCACCAATCCGCCTTTGCGCATTTTGAGGTCCCACGGCCCTGCTGCTGGCTTATCGCGATCCAAGCGCTCGCGCATGTCGAGGATGTCTTTCGTCCGAGAAGCGCTTCGATCGGAATTGATCGCAGCTTCCGCCAGACTTTCAATCTTCGCGCCCAAAGCCTCATCACCCGCCAATACGCGAAGACGCGTGAGCGCCATATGCTCCCAGGTCCAAGCTTCATTCTGGTGATAGCGTTCAAAAGAGGCAATCGAAGTCGCCACAGGCCCCGCCCTGCCCGACGGGCGCAAGCGCATATCGGTCTCATAGAGACGTCCCTCACCGGTCTCTGCTGACAGCGCCGTGATCAAGCGCTGCGTGAACCGGGTGAACCAAACCTGCGCATCCTCATGGCCTTGCGGGTCGTAGATCACCAGGATGTCGAGATCAGAGGCCGCCGTCATTTCGCGCCCACCCAGTTTGCCGAGCCCGACCACGGCCCAGCTGCCAGGCGCTTTGCCATAACGACGCTCTGTCTCCAATTCGGCCAAACGGCTCATCCGGGTGACGCTGATATCCGCAAGATCCGACCAGTCCCGGGCTGCATCTCGAGCACGAACCTGGCCATGCAACAATCTATGCCCAATCAAGAAGGCCTGTTCGCCATGCCAGCGACGCATCAAGTTCATGCCGGTCTCGAACTCGGTGTCGCTTTCAATCTCAGGTGGGTCTTTTCGATCCGAGACTGACAGCAAAGTTTCCAGCAATCCAGGTCGACGCGCGAGGATGTCCGCGATCCGTGGCGCGAGGGCGAGCGTGGTGACAAGGTCTTCCATCAACTCGCGTTCCGCGACCAACATGGACAAGACCTGTACGCCTGACCGCAAACCTTCGAAGAAGCGACTAAACCGGCGGAACGCCTCGTCCGCTTCTCCCGTCGCGCCCATGGCTGTGAGGAGGTCCGGTAAGATGGCGGTTAGCAGCTCACGCCCTCGCGTAGTGCGCGTTGCCGGTGTCCGCGCCCGGTGCCATTGGCGCACCACATCGATGACGAGTTCGGGAAACTTGAAGCCAAGCTCTGAGAGATATTGAAGCGTCCCCGGATCATTATCGACGCCGGTGAAGACCAAATTGCCTTGCGCCGCGTCTTCGCGCTTTCGGGTCTCATCGGCAAACAGCGCGCGATAATGATCATGTACGCATTTGCGCGTTTCGACAAAGACCTGATCGAAAC
>JBCBDI010000198.1:0-4735 GCA_038529885.1 Pseudomonadota bacterium | reverse complement strand
GGTGAGGTCCCGACCGAGCTTTTCCGAGACGGATTCAACCCGGGCCTTCGTTGCTTCAATCGCCTCATCGCCGCCGGTTTCGATCACCACGGCAACACCTGTGGGTCCGCGATACTCGCCGAAGACATCGCGAAGGGTCGCGCCCCATTCGCCAGACGTGACGCCGGCTTTGGCTGCGCGGATACTCGGTTCCATAATGTTCGCGCCCGAGTTCGCCGCGTCGCGCAATTCGGCGAGCGCTGTGTCGACCGCGGCAGCATCGCGATCATTGCGCCATTTGCGCAGCGCCTCGATTTGCTGGCGCTCCACCATGGGATCAACCGTCTGGATCGCTTCATTACCTGCGCCGAGCGGGCTCTCTTCAGATTGCGTGAAGGCATTCACGCCAATGACTTTCAGGCTGCCGCTTTCAATGCCGCGAATGCGATCAATGTGAGAGCCAACCAAGCTCTCTTTCATATAGCCAACCGCATCCACCGCGCCGCCCATCTCATCCAGATTGGCGAGCTCCGCGCGCGCCTGCGCTTTTAATTCTTCAGTCTTGCCTTCGACCACATGACTGCCATCGAACAGGTCTTCATATTCCAAGAGATCTGTTTCAAAGGCGAGGATTTGCTGCATGCGGAGCGACCATTGCTGGTCCCATGGCCGCGGCAGGCCGAGCGCTTCGTTCCAGGCGGGCAATTGCAGAGCGCGGCAGCGGGCCCGTTTCGACAGGGTCACCGCCAAAGCCTCGATCAAGATGCGATAGACATTGTTTTCCGGTTGCGGCTCGGTGAGGCCCAATGAATTGACTTGCACCCCATAACGGAACCGCAATGCCTTGGCATCGGTGACACCATAACGGTCGCGGCCAATCTCTTCCCAGAGATCCACAAAGGCGCGCATCTTACAAAGCTCAGTGACGAAGCGAACGCCCGCATTCACGAAGAAGGAAATACGCCCAAACACGGTTGGGAAGTCTTCCTCCGGCACTTGCCCGCCTTGCTTCACAGCGTCCAAGACCGCGCAGGCTGTGGCGAGCGCATAAGCAAGCTCTTGTTCCGGCGTCGCCCCGGCTTCTTGCAAGTGATAGGAGCAAACGTTGAGCGGATTCCATTTCGGGACTTCGGTATAGCACCAGCTGATCATGTCGCTGATCAAACGCATGCTGGGCTGCGGCGGGAAAACATAGGTCCCGCGCGAGAGGTATTCCTTGATAATATCGTTCTGCGTCGTGCCGCGCAGCTTGGCCCGATCATCGCCGCGTTCATCCGCCAGCGCGATATAGAGCGATAGCAGCCACGCCGCCGGCGCATTGATGGTCATGGACGTGTTCATCTCTTCCAGCGGCAGCTGGTCAAACAAGATCCGCATATCGCCTAAGTGCCCGACAGGGACGCCAACCTTGCCCACTTCGCCGCGCGCCAGAATGTGATCAGCGTCATAGGCCGTCTGCGTTGGAAGATCGAAGGCAATCGATAGACCGGTTTGGCCTTTCGATAAGTTGCTGCGGTAAAGCTCATTCGACTTTTGCGCGGTCGAATGGCCCGCATAAGTCCGAAAGATCCACGGTCGGTCTGGAGTATGTTGGTACTCAGTATCCGCCAAGGTCGCCTCCTATTGTCCTATTGCGGCGCAACATGATGGAAGAACCAGCGCCCGGCAAGGGTGCCCAACGGTCAGCGACTGTTATGCATTTTTGCATTCTAGAGATGGTCAGTTATGCGAAGATATTTGGTCTCCAGTCTGATAGAGGAGCGCTTCCTCTTGGAGTGCTTACCATGACAGAAACAATCGGACTGTGCGCCGCCATACTCACCACCACGTCTTTCCTGCCGCAAACCCTGATGGTTATTCGCAGCGGTAACACAGATGGCATTTCGGTGATCATGTACTCTATGTTCACGATCGGCGTCAGTTGCTGGCTCGCTTACGGCGTTGTGACACAGACAGCGCCAATCGTGCTCTCTAATACCGTAACACTCTGTTTCGCGATCACGATCTTGAGCTTGAAGCTTCGCTCCATCGCGCAGAACCGCAGGAAAGCGATGGCCCTCTAAGCCCGAACCGGCTAGTCCTGGCGCTCAAGTTTCGCCGGATACACTCATGCCCACTGCGCTTTTGCTTCCTGTTGTCTTGCGATTGGCGGGCCCGATCGCTTTTGTTACCGCAGCGCTCGCGGCGGGCGCGCTCAATCGTAGTTTCATGCTCGTGCCGCTCTTAGCGGTCGGTGCGTCGCTAACGACCGTGCTTATTCGCAAAGTCGCCCCGTCGCCCGTGTCGGACCTACAAGGCTTGCTCAATCCGGACGCGCCGCCGCCACAGCCAAGTCCTTTTCGCGGCATGGGAAGACGGCTCGGGCTGGGGCTTATTGGCTACGCGCTGGCTTTTGGTCTCGCGGCCCTGATCGCAGCCCTATTTCAATCAACTGAGTTTGAGCCAAGGCTGATGGCGAGCGATGCGGGCTATGTGCTCATTCCGGCGCTGATCGCCCTCCTCGGAGCCTGGGGCTCGGCGCGCCTCGGCCTGTCGCAAATAGCCGGGATGATGGGGCAAATGCAGGACATGTTTGCGCAGATGCAAGCCGCTCAAGGTCAAGACGGCGCTGAAGACCCGTTCACCGTGGATGGCGAAGTGATCGATCCAGACGAGGATCGCCCCAGCTCATAGAAAATCGATTTTGCTGAGGTCCGCGCCGAGGTGTGCATAATAGATCGATTGCACTTGCCGGGTGATCGGACCCGGCTGTCCAGAGCCAATCGGTGCCCCATCCAATTTACAGAGCGGCGCGATCACTGCGCCCGTAGAGCTGGTAAACGCTTCCCTGGCAGTTTGCAGTTCTTCAATCGAAAAGGCGCGCTCGGATACAGTCACGCCCTTAGCGCGCATCAAAGCCGCCACGCTCTGACGGGTCACCCCCGGCAAAAGCGCATGTGAGAGGTCGCGGGTCACCAGTTCGCCAGCCTCTGTCACGATCCAGAGATTGGCCGATGCCGCTTCTGTGATGAGGCCCTCTTCGTGCATAATCGCCGTGGTTGCGCCGGCGCGGCGCGCGGCCCGATAGGCGAGAGATTGGCTCAGCAATTGAGTGGTTTTGAGATCGCGGCGCTTCCAGCGCGTATCTTCTTTCAGGATCGCCGTCAGACCGTCCCGCGCAATCTCGCCAATCAGCGCTTTCGGCGTCGAAAACATAAACACAGACGGCGATAGCGATTCTGGTCCATAGAAATCCCGCGGCCCCTGATTGCCCGCCGACACTTGCATATAGACCAAGCCTTCTGTCACTTTGTTTTTCTCAATCAGCGCCTGATGTACATCCCCGAACTCTAGATCCGGATGGTCGATTTCCAGGCTTGCAAGCGTCCGCTTCAAGCGCGCTTCATGATGCTCAAGATCGACAAACTTGCCAGCATAGACCGCCGTCACCTCATAGGCCGCATGAGCGAATAGAAACCCGCGATCAAAGGGCGAAATCCGAGCCTCATTTTGGCGGACGAAATCGCCATCGAGATAGACAAAATCGGGATCTGTCATGTCTGCGGATCTTTCTACCATGAGAGGATGGAATGTGTTCTCGCGATTCAGACCGAAGCGCAATCGCGGGAATGTCTGCTTCGGGTGTCAAAGAGGTCACTCCATTGATTTGTCATCCCGGAAAGTGCGCAGCACTTATCCGGGACCCAGTTTTTTCTAGATCCCGGCTCTCCGCTGCGCTGCGGCCGGGAAGACAAACAGGATGTTGTGCTTTGCTGATGCCCGCTCCTAACCCGGAGCGGACACTCAGTATCTCGCGTCTTCCTCGACCGCGCAGCGGTCTGAGGATCCATCTGCTGAATTCGCTGTACGCGCATAGACTCCGAGATGGGCCCTCAGACAGCCTGCGGCTGTCGAGGGGGACGCATGTTGAACGCAATACTGCCCCCCCCCTCATCCCGCGCTTGATTGTTCGCTTCGAATTGATATCCAGCGTTCGCGTAGGTTTCCAACCGTCAAAATAGAGGTGACGCGTGAGTGGTTCTTCCGATCCAGGCCCAACGATTGAGCGCGCGCCGACGCGAGACCGAATCGCTTCGATCGATATCATGCGGGGTCTCATCATTGTTTTGATGATGCTGGATCATGTCAGAGAACGCTTTTACATGCATACCCGCACGGGTGACCCGATGTTTGACACGGTTGAACCGGATTTATTTTTCACAAGATTACTGCCCCATCTTTGCGCGCCGCTTTTCATCTTCCTTGCGGGTGTTTCTGCATGGCTCTACGCCCACCCGCCGGGTCGCGAACCACGCTCTCCATCTGCCTTTTTGTTCAAACGAGGGCTCGTGATTATCGGGATTGAAATCGTCCTCTACTATCTGGTGTGGGCCGATAGCTACCCTGATTACCTCTTCCTTCAGGTGCTTTGGGCGATTGGCCTCGTCATGATCGCGTTATCGGTGGCTGTGCGCCTGCCATTCATCTTGATCGGCGCGCTTGGATTCGTAATCGTACTTGGCCACAATTTACTGACGCCGATTGACTTTGATCCCGGGGATATCCTCTTCGTCCCATGGGCTATTTTGCATGATGGCGGAACGCTGGCGAATATAAACGGGTTCAAAATAAGCCTCTCATATCCAGCATTACCTTGGTTCGGTGTCATCCTGCTCGGCTATTTCTCTGGGCCACTTTATGGACCAATGATGACCCGTCTGAAGCGCCGAAAAGCGCTTATTGGGATTGGAGTCGCGAGCCTTACTCTCCTGCTTGT
>JBCBDI010000197.1:0-4754 GCA_038529885.1 Pseudomonadota bacterium | reverse complement strand
CGCACGCGCTCGATGTGTTTGAGATCGACCCGTCAGGCTGGTCCTGTCTGGACGTGGGGGCGTCGACCGGAGGCTTTACTGAAGTATTGCTGGTCAATGGCGCACAGTCGGTCGTAGCGGTCGATGTCGGCCGCGATCAACTGCACCCGCGCCTCCGTAACGATCCGCGCGTGATTTCCCTGGAAGCAACAGATGCGCGGGCGCTGACGAAAGCGGATGTCGGCACACCGCCGCGTCTGATTGTCTGCGATGCGAGCTTTATCTCGCTGCACAAATTGCTCGAAGTACCGCTCTCACTGGCCGCTCAGCAAGCAAACCTGATCGCTCTCTTCAAACCGCAATTCGAAGTTGGTCGCGAGTTTGTCGGCAAAGGCGGGATCGTACGCGATCCAGCCGCTACGGAGCGCGCCGAGCAGGTTTTCGTCGATTGGATTGCCGGACAGGGTTGGCAAGTTCAAGCGCGCGCCGATAGCCCGATTAAAGGAGGGGACGGGAATGCGGAACGTTTGATCTATGCGATCAGGTCTTAGCCCGCCGGGCCACGCGGGCTTGGCCCCGATTGTCGACGATTGAGGAAGGCCAGACGCTCAAACAGAGCGACATCCTGCTCATTCTTCAACAAGGCGCCATGCAGCGGCGGGGTCAGTTTCTCCGGATCCTGCTCGCGCAAGGTTTCCAGATCGACGTCCTCATTCATCAGCAGTTTCAGCCAGTCGAGCAATTCCGAGGTCGATGGCTTCTTCTTCATGCCCGGCACTTCGCGCATCGAGTAGAACGTGGTCAGCGCGTCGGAGACCAGCTTATCCTTGATGCCCGGATAGTGGACGTCAACAATCTCTTTCATGGTCTGCTCGTCCGGGAATTTGATGAAGTGGAAGAAGCAGCGGCGCAGGAAAGCGTCGGGCAGTTCTTTTTCATTGTTTGAGGTAATGATCACAATCGGGCGCTGCGCCGCTTTGATCGTTTCATCTGTCTCATAGACATAGAATTCCATGCGATCGAGTTCTTGCAGCAAATCGTTCGGAAACTCGATGTCGGCTTTGTCGATTTCGTCAATCAGCAGGATCGGGCGCTTCTTCGCCGTGAAAGCTTCCCACAGCTTGCCCTTCTTGATGTAATTCTTGACGTCCTTGGCGCGCTCTTCGCCCATTTGACCGTCGCGCAGACGTGAGACGGCATCATATTCATACAGGCCCTGTGCGGCCTTGGTGGTCGACTTGATGTGCCACTCAATCAGTTCGCAATCGAGCGCCTTGGCGACTTCGATCGCGAGGACGGTTTTCCCGGTACCCGGTTCGCCCTTGATAAGCAGCGGACGTTCCAGCTGGATTGCGGCATTGACGGCCACCCGCAAATCATCGGTGGCGACATAATTCTCGGTGCCTTCAAAGCGCATGGGAGGACCTCTCGTTTACGTTTACGGTAAGGATAAGGTGTCGGACGCGAAGAGCAAGGTGTGACGTGAGGGGAAGTCAGTCGTCCGAACTGGCCAGGCGCTGGTCCAAACTGTCCCGCTCAGAACAGCCATCCGAGTTTCCACCTAAACAGGCGCGGCCATAGAGCGCGCGCGCCGCCCGAAATTCCCGATCTTGCTCATGCAATATGCCGGCGGTCCAACAGGCTTCCATATCGTTCAAGTCGCACGCCGCGCGCATATATCCTTTGGCCTTGTCGCGATCTTCGCTGACTTGGTCGCCAAACAGATAAGCATCCGCCGCCACCGCGCAGGCTTTGCCATCGCCATCGCCGCACGATTTTTCCGATTGGACGATCGTTCTCGATGCGTTCAGCTCTGCCGCTGAATAGCGCCGTTGCGGATTGCAGGCTTGATTCAGACCACCGTCGCAGGCCCGTCGGTAAAGCTCAGTCGCCGCGAGCTGATACTCTTCGTCAGGATATTGGTCGTAATAATAGGCCATGGAGTGACACGCTTCGAACAATTGCGCCGAACAGGCTTTGTTCAAAAGTTTAAATGCCGCCTCAATATCCACACCGCCGCCAAGCCCTTGTGCGTGCATCATGCCCAGAAAGAAACAGGCTGGGATATGATCGCGGTTGCATCCGGCGCGAAAGGACAGGCGGGCGCCCGGTTCTCCCTGTTGAATGCGATAGCTCTCTCGTTGCGCCAATCCGGTGGCCGTATACGCCGCCGCGCTGCCCGCTTCAGCCCGCGCGGCGAGATCCGAAAACGCCGTTTCTGCTTCCACCCGGCGCAAAAGGGTCATGACATCCTGCCGGACCCAATCCTGATCTGACATGCGTTCCCAGGCGAAGGTCTGCGGTGCGGCCGGGCGCTCGAGGAACCAATAGCCCGCGGCACCGAGGAGACTCGCGATTGTGATCAAACCTGCGATGAGGCCCCATCGGCGGTTTTTGGGTGTGTCCGCAGCAGTCGGCTTTGCCGCTCCGGGCGATGAGGTGCGGCTGTTTGCAGACGTCTGTTTCGCGCTCTGCATCTCGGAAACCTGCGCCCGCATTGCCGCCAGTTCGGCCCGCAATTCCTGAGAGCCATCCTGCGCCGCGCTGGCCCGTTGTTCAGCCTGCCGTTCCAGCAAGTCCTCACGATCGAGCGTGCGCGCCAGGGAGCGTAGAAAGCGCCACCAGCCGACATGATCCGATTGCCCATGAAAGTCCGACAGGTCAGAGAATTGGATGTTCCAGAACGCGGCTGGGCGATCCAGATCGGCGATGTTCTCGATCTGAATCGGAACCAATACCCCGCGCGCCCGGCCAATATCGCATTCGATTTTGACCCAGGGCCGGGTCAGCGCATGCTTGCTCCAGACGCCGACAATAGCGCCAGCGGATTTGACTTCGCGGTCGAGCACGTCCGGAAAGACATCTCCGCCGTCCAGACCCTCGGTGTCGAAAAATACGGTGAGGCCGAGTTGCTCGAGCAGGGATTTGATCTGTGCGGCGCGGGCCGTGTCGGCGCGCGCGTATGAGAGAAAGACGTCATATGCCACGCTCTGTTTGTCCCCATGTTGCACCTTGAGCAACCTAGCAAACTGATTCGAGATGGCCAATTCGCGAAATCTGCCAGCAAAAATTTGCGGTTAAACCTCTGATATAGATAGATTTTCCATGTCATGTTACCAATTTGAAAGTCCGCGTTAACCATTTCCGCTTACCGATTCTGGAACTCTGGAGATCGGTCTATGCCGTTGAAACTGTCACTCAAGCCGAAGGAGGCTGTCGTCGTGAATGGCGCAGTGCTTCGCAATGGTGACCGGCGGGGCACCATTTTGTTGCAAAACCAGGCACGGGTTCTGCGCCAAAAGGATGTGCTCGACCCAGATGCCACCCAAAGTGCGGAGGAGCATCTCTATTTCGCGGTTATGCAAATGTATCTGACCGGCGAAACAGAAGGCCCCCTGTTCGATCAGGCGGTGACGGCGATTGCGTCGGCTTTGGATCAGACAAAAAATGAAGACGGGCGTGCACACCTTGTTGAAATATCCACGGCCTGCGCCGCGGGAGAGACCTACCAAGCGTTGTCTTCATGCCGGAAACTGCTGAAGGCGGCGGAGGCGGGCAATGGTTGATACGTCGAACATGAAAGAGCTCCCTGAATCTCCCATTATCAGTCTGGACGAGGCGATTACGCTGCTCGAGGCTGACGAAGCGCCGGAGAATATTTGTGTGAACATAGGCAGCGATACACTGGTGCGCGCGAACGGTCCAAAAGGCCTGCAAGGCCTGTTGCAACGTTTGCGTGGACATCGGATGATCCTGGCTTTGTCCTCAGGCGAACTGGCCCAGAGCGTTGTGCCTATGCGTTCTGGCAAGCCCGACATGCATCCGGATGTGGCTGAAATCCTCGACGCCTTGAAAGATCAAGGATAGAGCGCGGCCTCATTTCTAATTGAGGGAGCCGTCAGCATGTCCGGCGAGTTCATTTCCATCTTCATTGCGTCCTTTGTGACCTTCTTCGTTCTGATTGATGCGCTCGGCGTCGCGCCGGTCTTTGCGTCCCTGACCGTGCGCGGACCGGCCAGCTATCGTCGGTCCATGGCCATTCGATCGGTTCTGGTTGGGACGCTGATCATTTTTGGCTTTGCCTTCTTTGGCGCCTGGCTGCTCGACAAGCTGCACATCACAATAGATGCCTTCCGCGCGGCGGGTGGCATCCTGCTCTTCATCATCGCGCTCGACATGGTCTTCGAAAAGCGCACAGAGCGACGTGAAAACCGGGCGGAATCGGTGCTCGCAGATAGCGAGGAAACGCCGGAAGCACTAGACGATGTATCGGTCTTCCCACTTGGAATCCCGATGCTGGCAGGCCCCGGATCCATCGCCACGGCGATGCTGTACATGTCGCAGCATACAGATTGGGTTGGCAAGGGCGCCGTCTTGAGCGCGATCGCCGCCAATATGCTGATCTGCCTCTTGGTATTCCTTGCCGCGGGTCCTCTGGTCAAAGCCATGGGAGAGAGCATTGCGGGCGCGGTTACACGAATCTTCGGCGTGATCCTGGCGGCCTTGTCAGTTCAGCTGCTGATTGATGGCATCAAGGCCGCGTTTGGGATCTAGCGGAATCGGATCGCTTCGGCTTGTGTCAGTGCCGAGAGCGTGGTCCAGATCAGCGCCATACCAAGGGCCATCAGACCCATCACTTGCAGCACCAGCAATTGGCTCCACTTCACGCCAATTTGCGCCAGGGACAGCACTTCTGGCCCCATTTCGCGAGCCAGCGCGACGGAGCGGTGTCCGCCCGCTTCAGTCAGCAAAAGGGCGCGGCGCATATCTTCCGG
>JBCBDI010000196.1:0-4798 GCA_038529885.1 Pseudomonadota bacterium | reverse complement strand
GAAAGCCGCCATTCTGCGCCACGAGCACTTGGTCTCTTACATTTTGGGATCTGTTGAATTTGCAGGCGCGATGGAAGAAGAAGCTTCGCTCGTCTCTGTGCCGCCTTATCATATTGCGGGCATCTCGGCGATCATGAGTAATATCTATGCCTGTCGGCAAGTCGTGCAGCTGCCAGCCTTTGATGCGGCGGAATGGCTACGTCTGTGCGCCGGCGAGTCCGTGACCAGCGCCTTCGTTGTCCCAACCATGCTAAGCCGCGTGATTGAGACCCTCGACGAAACCAGTGTTGATCCCGCGACCATGCAGTCTTTGAAATCGATCGCTTATGGCGGCGGAAAGATGCCGGTGCCGGTGATCGAGCGCGCATTGGAATTGTTCCCGAATGTGAACTTCACCAACGCCTATGGTCTGACCGAAACCAGCTCAACCATCACGCTTCTCGATCCAGACGATCACCGCGCCGCATTCGCATCAGACGATAAAGGCGTGCGCGCCCGTCTTGGCTCGGTCGGCAAAGCGCTGCCTTCGATTGAAATCGAAATCCGCGACGAAGACGGCAAGTGTTTGCCCGCTGGTGAAGCCGGTGAGGTCTATGTGCGCGGTCCGCAAGTCTCGGGTGAATATGAAGGGCGCAGCGTCCTCGATTCAGAAGGCTGGTTCCCAACCCGTGACGCCGGTTATCTCGATGATGAAGGCTATCTCTTCCTATCCGGACGCGCTGACGATGTGATTGTTCGCGGCGGCGAGAATATCTCTCCCGGCGAAATCGAAGACCTGCTGCACCGCAATCCAGCGATTGCAGATGTCGCAGCCGTCGGCATCCCATCTGAAGAGTGGGGCGAAGCGGTCGCATTGGCCGTCGTCTTGGCGGACGGAGAGTCGATTACGGGCGATGAGATCTGCGCGCATATCCGTCAGCACTTGCGGTCTTCGCGCGTGCCTGAGGTCGTCCACTTTGCACCAGAGCTTCCATACAATGAAACAGGGAAACTCCTGCGACGTGTCGTCCGGGAATGGCTCTGATTGATTGACACGCCAAGGCTCAATTCTAAAACTAATACTTTGTAGGATTTAGATTAGAATATACGCGCAGAGCCATCTCAGAAGCCCCTCGGTCAATACCAGATCAGGGGCTCCTATTCTAACGAGGGACGTGTGCGGGTTGGCTATCGGGCCGCGGACCAAACGAAAGAAGGTAATTGTAGGATGGATTTGTCATTCAGCGAAGAAGACCGAGCGTTCCAGCAGGAAGTGCGCACATTCTTAGCGGAGAACTTGCCAGAGAGCCTAAAGGAGCGCTCTGCCGCGGGTCATCACATTCGCCGCGATGAGATGATGAGCTGGCAGAAAGTGCTCGCCAGCAAAGGCTGGCTGGTTCCTAGCTGGCCGGTCGAGTATGGCGGCCCAGGCTGGACGCTGACGCAAAAGTACATCTTCAATCACGAATACTTCCTGTCGGGCGCCCCGCAGACCAGCCAGTTTGGTCGCGACATGGTTGGTCCGGTTCTTTACACGTTCGGCACGCAGGAACAGAAGGACCGTTTCCTGCCAGACATCCGTGAGTCGAATGTCCTCTGGTGCCAAGGCTATTCTGAACCAGGTGCGGGATCAGACCTTGCCTCGCTGAAGACGATGGCGGTTCGCGATGGCGACGAATATGTCGTCAATGGCCAAAAGATCTGGACCAGTGCCGCCCACTTTGCCGATTGGATCTTCTGCCTCGTGCGAACCAGCACCGAGGGCAAGAAACAAGCCGGTATCACCTTCCTCTTGATCGACATGAATACGCCCGGCATCACGGTGAACCCCATCATCGGACTGGACCTCGAGCACAGCTTGAATGAAGTCTTCTTTGACGATGTGCGCGTGCCAGTCGAAAACCGCCTCGGGGAAGAAAACAAAGGTTGGACCTATGCGAAGTTCCTTCTGGGACATGAGCGCAACATGGTTGCACGCGTCGCGCGGTCGAAGTTCCAACTCAATCGATTGAAGCAAATCGCCTCGAAAGAAGTGGCTGGGTATGGCTCGCTCATGGACGACCATGACTTTAAGCGCCGATATGCCAAAGCGGCCGTTGACCTGATGGCGCTCGAATATTCAGAGCTGCGCTATATCAGCCATGAGATCGCCGGCAAAAAGCTGACCGGCGAGCCATCCGTCTTGAAAATCAAAGGCGCTGAGATCGCCCAAACGATTAAAGGCCTCACCGTCGACGCCTTGGGCATGTACGGCATTCCTTATGAGTCAGACGAAGAGGTATCTAAGCGCAATGACGGCCCGATCGGCCCGGATTATTCGCATGGCATTCAGGCCGACAATCTCTATCAACGCGCCGCCACGATCTACGGCGGCAGTAACGAAATTCAACGCAACATTATCGCCAAGGCGATGCTTGGACTTTAGATCATGGACTTCGAACTCTCTAGCGAACAAACCCTTTTAAAGGACAGCATCGACCGCTTCGTGCTGGACAAGTACGATTTTGACTCGCGTCAAAAACTGGCGCGTGGCGCGACCGGTTACTCAGAAGACAATTGGAAGATGATGGCTGAGATGGGCTGGCTCGCCCTGCCCTTCTCCGAAGATGTTGGCGGCTTCGGCGGCACGCCGGTTGAGACGGCTATCTTGATGGAAAGCTTTGGCACTGGGCTCGTCCTTGAGCCGTATCTGGCCAGCATCCTTTTGGGCGGCAAACTAATCGAACTCGCCGGAAGCGATGAGCAAAAGGAAGCCATTCTGGCGCCGCTCATCGAAGGCGAGCACTTGCTCTCGGTCGGCTATGCCGAACCTCAGTCGCGCTTTGACCTCCATGACGTAGCGACCGGAGCGACCAAAGCCGGCGACACTTACAAGCTGTCCGGTCACAAGACGATGGCGCTCAATGCGGCGACTGCGAACACATTGATCGTCAGCGCCCGGACGTCCGGTGAGCGCCGCGATGAGGCGGGTATCTCCCTCTTCCTGGTTGACGCGCAAGCCAGTGGCCTAACGCTGAAGAACTACGCGACGCTGGATGGTGGCCGCGCAAGTGACGTGATCCTAGACGGCGCTGAAGCAACTCTACTGGGCGCGGAAGGCGAAGGCCTTTCTTATCTCAATCAAGTCATCGACCATGCCATTTGCGCGATCTGTGCAGAAGCAGTCGGCGCGATTGCAAAGGTCAACGAAGTCACGCTGGACTATGCCAAGACCCGCGTGCAGTTTGAGAAATCAATTGGCGCCAATCAGGTCATCCAACATCGCCTCGCCGATATGTTGATCGAGGAAGAAATGTCACGCACCATGTCCGCTATGGCGTCTATGCGTCTGATCGCTGAGCCTGAACAGCGCGGCGCGATTGCCTCGGCCACGAAAGCCCGGGTCAATGAAGCGGCGGTCTATGTGGGCGAACAAGGCATCCAAGTTCATGGCGGCATCGGCATGACCGACGAATACATTGTTGGGCATTATTACAAGCGCCTGATGGTCATCGAGAAACTGTTCGGCCCAACCGACTTCCATCATCAGCGCTATGCTGAGCTCGCTGAATAAAACTTAGCGACGCTAGTATTATCCGGCACAAAAAAGGGCCGCCAATCAATCATTGGCGGCCCTTTTCTTTTTTCCTTTTGACGGACTTTATCCGCCCATGCCAATCTGGATGGACTGGCTGTGGGTCATCTCGAAGATCCCTTCTGGCCCGCCTTCGCGGCCAAAGCCACTGGCTTTCATACCGCCAAACGGAACATTCGACGGCACCATGTAAGGCGCATTCACCGAGATCACACCCGCATCAATCGATTGGGCCACGCGGTGCGCGCATCCAAGGTTTTGGGTGTGCACATATCCGGCGAGCCCATAGCGGGAATTGTTCGCGATCGCGATGGCTTCTTCTTCCGTGTCGAATGGCGTGACACTGACGACAGGGCCAAACACTTCGTTTTGCGCCAGAGAACTGTCTGGTGTGACGCCGGCGACAACGGTTGGCTTAATGAAGTAGCCGTCTGCGAAATCACCGCCGACGCGCTCGCCGCCACAGACGACTTTTGCGCCTTCACTTTGGCCCGCATTGTCGATGATCGACATGATGCGATTGCAATGATGCTCGCTGATCACTGGACCGATAATCGTGTCCGGTGATGCCGGGTCGCCGACCGGGAGCATGTTGGACACCGCGGCCAAGGCTTCGGTCACTTGTTCATAGACAGATCGCTGGGCCAGAACGCGGGCGCCGGCCACACAGGCTTGTCCGTTGATGAATGCGCTACTGCCTTGGATGGCGAGTTGCGCGGCCGCTTCAATATTGGCGTCTTCAAAGATGATTGACGCAGACTTACCGCCGAGCTCAAGCGTGACCGGGGTTAGGTTTTGCGCCGCCAATCCCATGATAGCACGCGCTGTCTGATCGCCGCCGGTGAATGTCAGACGATCCACATCAGGATGCGAAACAAGCGCTTCGCCAGCTTCGCGGCCACCTGGCAGAATGTTGACGACACCGTCCGGCACGCCAACCTCACGGCAGATCTCCGCAAAGCGCAGAACCGCCCATGGCGCGAGTTCCGAAGGCTTCACAACGACCGTATTGCCCGCCGCCAAAGCGGCAGCGACTTTCAGGCCCATAAAGGCCATTGGTGCGTTGTAAGCGGTGATGATCCCGACGACCCCGAATGGAACGCGCCGCGTATACCAAAGACTTGTCGGATCATTGCTGACCGGCACGGTGCCTTCCAGCGTGTCGACCCAACCAGCATAATATTGGAACCAGTCAGCTGGGATGACAGAGATCGCGCCCATTCCAGCGATAAATGGCGTGCCATT
>JBCBDI010000195.1:0-4812 GCA_038529885.1 Pseudomonadota bacterium | reverse complement strand
CCGACCTCATGACGAAACCATAGCCCGGGCGGGCTTTGGTCAAGTGCTCATAGATGATGTCCTCGGCGAAGTGGAATATCTGCAAGTCTCGAAAAAAGGCCCAGCAGACTTTGTCTCGAACGCCGATCACCGCGCCGAGGACATCATCTATGAGCACTTGACCAAAGCCCGCCCGGGCTATGGTTTCGTCATGGAAGAGCGCGGCATTGTTGAGGGTTCAGACAAAACCAATCGGTTCATCGTCGATCCGCTGGATGGCACCCTGAACTTCCTACATGGCCAGCCGCATTATGCGGTCTCGATCGCTCTGGAGCGCGAAGGCCAGCTCTTCTCCGGCGTCGTCTATGATGTTGCAAAGAACGAAATCTTTTGGGGCGAAACTGGACGCGGCGCCTGGCTTGGCCAACGCAAATTGCGCGTCGGAGGCCGCACCAAGCTTGAAGAAGCCGTTGTCGCCACGGGCACACCTTGGATTGGCAAAGCCGAAGAATACCATGCCCGCTTTGCCCATGAGATCAGCACCATGACGCGTAACGTGGCCGGCATTCGCCGCTATGGATCGGCGGCGCTCGACTTGGCCTGGGTCGCGGCGGGCCGGTTCGATGGCTTCTGGGAAAGCCATCTCAGCCCGTGGGACATTGCAGCAGGCATGATCCTTGTCCGCGAAGCCGGAGGCGTCGTTGCAGAGATGAATGGCGGCAATGCGCTGGAGACCGGATCAATCCTCGCCTCCAACGCCGATCTTCATCCGCTGATCGAAAGACAGCTCAAACGCGCGGGGAAAATGGCCCCAAATGTCGACTGATAACAGCCCTGCCCCAGACCCTCAGCCTGAGGTGAAGCTCGGACCGACCGGCCGCCTGCGCGCGGGCATCTCTTGGCTCAACGCCAACAAGAAGCGCTTTTTCTGGTGGTGGGTCGGATATCAAGCCATCAAGGGTGCCATCACCCTATCCCTGATTTGGATCCCGCTCCTCTTGATTTGGCTGCGCAGCCGCGGCGAAGCTTAACCGCCAAACGCCGAGGCATAAGCGGCGGATGCGAGCGCAAGGCCAATCGCGGAGCCTGCCGCAATCGACACACGCTTCAGCAACCGGTTCACCGACAAGCGCTTGAAGAAGAACACCAGCAGCGAAATGAAGGGCAGGATCACGGCGAGATAGATCAGCGCCAGGATGAAACTAAGCCCTGTGAGGTCGTCCTCATCGGTCTCGACTGGGGTTTCACCTGCGCCCGCGCCTGGTTCAACGATTGGGTCATCCCCGAACGTATCATCCCAGAAGGCAAGTTGCGGGCGCATTTCAGCGCACGAGCTGCCATAGAAGGACGCCTCGACCGTGTCGGCTTTGCATTGCGAGTTAAACTGATTGATCTCCACAATCGGGGTCGTGACCTGTACGATAATCGCCACGATGATCACCAAGAACGCGTATGGGATCATGAAAAATCGGAAGATATAGCGCGTCCCCAAGGCCTCCTCGCGCGCGACCGATGACCAGACAATCAGTGTGCCCGACATGGCAATTGCCACCGCCATCACATCGAGCCCATTGATGCTCCAACCAAAGGTGAACTTGAAGAAATTGGCGATCAGGGGAAAGAATCCCGCAAACACGCTGGAGATAAATTTCAGCGGCCCAACCAGCGAAAACACCATGCCGATGAGCTTGATCAGCTGCATGGCCAGGAATCCGACGCCGAGCGTATCCGAAATCGACCGCAGAAAACTCCACATGATTTGTCCCTCTCCGAGACGAAGTGTGGCGATCTGGACCGTTGAAGACAAGCAGAATTTTTGCGCGGGCTGAGGCGTTCAGGGTCAGGAGGAGTTGTATCAGCAAATTTGCCCTATCTCCGATCGTCCCGGCGAAAGCCGGGATCTCAGGCAATCTTGGACGGGACTCGCGGCGCGAGATCCCGGGTCAAGCCCGGGATGAGCGGCGGAGGATGACGCGAGATATCAGCGGAGCACAACATCCAGTTTGTCATCCCGGCCGCAGCGTAGCGGAGAGCCGGGACCCAGATTGGCTGGGTCCCGGATATTTTGCTGGCGCAAAATTCCGAGATGACACGGTGTATTTGGGTGCTCATTCTGAGCGAAGTCGAAGGATGAATGGGCGAAGATAGTGTTCGCAAGTCGCCACCGCCTCGTCCTTCGACTTCGCTCAGGATGAGGCTACCAAGCTACCTATCCAGCTCAACATCCCAATAGAGATAGTCCATCCACGTCTCATGCAGATGATGCGGCGGGAACTTTCGGCCCATCTCTTGGAGATAGTAATTGCTCGGGCGGTCCGGTTTGCGGCGCGGATGCATGTCGCAGTCTTTCGGCATCCGTCCGCCTTTTTTCAGGTTACAAGGCGAACAGGCGGCAACGATATTGTCCCATGTCGTGCGTCCGCCTTTCGAACGCGGGATGACATGATCGAAGGTTAGGTTTTCGGTCGCCCCGCAATAGACGCAAGCGAAGCCATCGCGCAGGAAGACATTGAAACGCGTAAAGGCGGGCACGCGGTCTTGGCGCACAAACTCTCGCAGCGCGATGACCGAGGGCAGGCGCATCTCAAAGCTTGGGCTGCGGACATAATGGTCATATTCAGCGATGATATCGACGCGGTCGAGGAACACAGCTTTCACGACATCCTGCCAAGGCCAAAGCGATAGCGGATAATAAGACAAAGGCCGATAATCTGCGTTCAATACCAGAGCGGGCCGACCATTGGGTGGGGTGGAAAGGACCTCAGCCATAACAGAATACCTCTGCCATGAGGGTCTTAGAATGTCGAACTTTCGTCTTGAAAGCGATCTCTCCTTCTCTGTCGCGCTCAGCATTACTGATTCGCTATGTCGATCGTATGACACTGGCTTTACGTGTCTAGGGGAGACTCCATCCGAAACATGCGTGCGCATGTAACATACTGAAAAAGCGCTTCAATTTCGGGTCAGATTGTACCAATCATAGAGCAAATGCGCTGCGACCGCGCGCCATGGCCGCCAGGTTTCAGCGTGCTCAGAGAAGGCTTTCGCGCTCAGTCTTTGGTCTGCGCCGCTCAGTTGACGATAGGCCTCTATGAGCCCGACATCGCCGCTGGGAAAGGCATCCAAATGCCCCAGCGCATTCATCAAAAACGTATCAGCGGTCCAGGGACCAATGCCGCGAATGCTCAATAAGGTCTTGCGGGCCGTCTCTATTGGCGCGTTGGAGAGCGCATGGAAATCGAGGCGCTTGTCCAACACCGCTGCCGCAATTGCGTTGAGATGCCCGAGCTTCGGACGCGACAGCCCGCAGGCCCGTAGAGCCTCTTGATCATCCTCTAGAACCGCCTGCGCCGTCACCGTACCCAAGCGCGCTTGGATCCGCCCCCAAATCGCGTCCGCCGCTTTGGTCGAGATCAATTGATAGACGACGATCCGGGCGAGCGATGCATAGCTTGCCTCTGTGGCGCGCCAGTTTGGCAGGTCCACTTTTGCGTAAGCCGCGGCAAGGGCAGGATCGCGACCGGATAAGGATAGGCAGGCCTCTCGCAGCGTATCTACGCTCGGCGCCGACATTACAGATCAGCGCGCGTGCGCCCCTGCGCGGCGAGCCCTTCGTCTAAGAGACGATCACACGCCGCCTCAAGCTGCGTTTCGAGCTCACCCAACATGGCTTTTGGATTGAGATCGCCCGGCAAAGGTGGCAGCGCTTCATAGACCACCACTCCAGGGCGGCGCGTAAGGCCCTTGGCCGGCCAGCAAAGGCCCGCATTGGTGGCAAGCGGCACCAACGGCACGCCCAGCGTTTTATAGAAGGCCCGCGTGCCTGCAGGCTTATAATCTGGCGCTGCACCTGGCTTTAGCCGCGTGCCTTCCGGATAGATCAGCATTTGCCGCCCTTCTCCGGTAATCTCCGCTTTTGCAGCATTCAGCATTTTCTTCATCGTCTTCGCGCCGCCATCGCGGTCGATGGACAGCATGCGCGTTTTCAGAGCGTACCACCCGATGACCGGATACCAGAGCAATTCCCGTTTCATCACCAGGACCGGGTCTTTGAAGATCAGGAAGGGCAGAAATACATCGAGCATGGCCTGATGTTTCCCAGCAATCAGGATCGGGCCACCCGGTATATGCTCTCGGCCGCGAAACTCGACACGAACACCGCAAATCCAGCGCAGACCGAACAGCAATAGACGGGCAAACAGTCGAAAGAACCACAGAATCGCGCCGCGCGGCAGTAGCAGCGTCGGTAGAGCCAAAATACCGAGGATCGCCATCCAGCCGTACAACCAGATAACAAAGATGACCGAACGGATTGTGTTCACAGCGTATCCTTGAGCGATGCGAGCACGGTGAGACGCGCCGCCATTCGAGCCGCCAGTCCTGCCATAATGGGAGTGACTAGAAGGATAACAATGTCCCAAAAGTCCAGGCTGAGCTGCGGCAGAAGCTGCGCCTCCACGCCCTCGGCGCTGCTGCCAGAAAAGACGATGAGCGCCGTCACCATGAGCGCCGCAATCGCCCCGCCCATCCCGGCTTGGAGCGCCAAGATCCAGAACCGGCGTTCAAAGAGCCCGGCAATGTAGCGATCTTCAGCCCCCGACAGGTGCAACACATCGACAATATCGCGCCGGGCCAAGAGCGCTGCATGGGTCGCAAAAGCGATCACGGCAACAGCGGTGGCCGGGAACGCTGGCTATGCTGAGAATGTGCGCGGCGGGCTCAATACGCTGAGGCTGATGGCGCTCTCGATTGTGGCGCTCTTATCGGCCACCGCTGTTGCCGTGATCGCTTTTGCGACCCATGCAGCGCTCTTGGCCCGGCGCGATATTGTCG
>JBCBDI010000194.1:0-4821 GCA_038529885.1 Pseudomonadota bacterium | reverse complement strand
CGCTGCCCGATATCGGGCAGCGCCTCAATTCGTGATTTGAGGAACGGGCGGCATTGATTGATCTCGGCCCCGACAGGTTTGTTCTGCGGCGGAACGCAGCGCACCGCATTCGTGATCATCGCCTGGTTCAGCGCCAATCCATCATCTGGACGCCGATCATAGGTGCCGCGTGAGAAACCGAACTTCTCCAGTGATCCATAAAGCAGGTCTCCCGCCCAATCGCCGGTAAAGGGCCGCCCGGTACGGTTGGCCCCGGTCAGGCCAGGCGCAAGGCCGATAATGAGCAGTTTTGCGCGATCATCACCAAAGCTCGGCACGGCGCCATTGAACCAGCTTGGCTCTTTGGCTTCTTGATCAATAATGAACTGCCTTAGCCGGGGACAAAGATCGCAGTCTTTTGGGGCTTCGGGGGGATATTCCGCCGCAAGATTTGTCATTACCGATCAGGTCCGTATTTGTGCAGTCGTGCCTTGCGTAATTCACGGCATTTTTGAATGCAAGGACGGGTTGCGCTTGCGTGCTGCACTGCATATAAGGGCGGGCTACAGGAGATTCATATGGCCCGTGTGACCGTTGAGGACTGCGTCGAGCAGGTCCCAAACCGTTTTGATCTGATCCTACTGGCTGCGCAACGTGCGCGCATGATCCGCGAAGGCTCGCCGATCACGGTTGACCGCGACAATGACAAAGACCCCGTCATTTCTCTGCGTGAGATCGCGGACAAAACTGTCGACTTGAAAGTCGTGAAAGAATCTCTCGTGGCTGAACTTCAAGAAGTTCGCCCAGGCGAGGAAGAAGAGCGCGAAGCCGATCGCCTCGCTCTCGAGTCCGGCCCTGCTGCCACCGAAGAAGACGTAATGCGCGCTTACCAGGCCGAATTGGAATCTGGTCGCGACGACCGAATGTAGGTGTGAATGGCAACTGCGACCGTCAAATCAGCAGATCGGTCGCGCGCTTCAAGGCCGCCGCGCGGAATACTTGATGACGAACCCTTCCTGACCAAGGAAGAACTCGCAGGCATGGTGCTCGCTTACCAGCCTGACGCCGATCGCGCGCTCTTATTGAAAGCTTACGAGTTCGCACGTGAGAAGCATGGCGACCAGCTGCGCCAGTCTGGCGACCCGTATTATTCGCATCCCGTGCGCGTGGCGACGTTACTCGCGTCCGTCCGCTTGGATCAAGCAACCATTATGGCCGGCTTGCTGCATGACACAGTTGAAGACTGCGATGATGTAGACCTTGCAACCGTCGAGCGTGAGTTTGGGGCGGATGTCGCCGAACTCGTCGATGGAGTGACCAAGCTCGGACAGCTCGAATATCAAAGCGAAGCCAGCAAACAGGCTGAAAACTTCCAGAAATTCATTCTCGCGACCGTCAATGATATTCGTGTCTTGCTGGTCAAGCTCGCGGACCGTTTGCACAATATGCGAACGCTTCATTTCAAGAAGAAAGAAGAGTCCCGCCGCCGCGTCTCGCGCGAAACGATGGACCTCTATGCGCCGCTCGCCCGCCGTGTCGGCCTTCATTATATCGCATCGGAAATGGAAGACTTATCCTTCCAGCATCTGAACCCAGAAGCGCGCGCACAAATTCTCAGTCAACTTGAAGCGCTCGAGTCTCGCAATAAGGATGATCTGGAACGCATTCGCCTTGCCATTCGCCAGGTTATGGAGCGCGAAGGCATTGAGTGCCGGATCAAAGGTCGACGCAAAGAGCCCTATTCCATCTGGCGAAAGCTCGAGAAAAAATCGATTACTTTTGAAGATGTTGCCGATATTTTTGGATTTCGAGTGATCGTCGATACGGTCGAGAACTGCTATAAGACGCTTGGCGTTTTTCATACTGAATGGGCCGGAATTGCGGACCGTTTTCGCGACTTTATCTCTGTTCCAAAGCCGAACGGCTATGCCTCGCTTCACACCACGGTTCGCGCCAGCGGAAACCGACTCGTGGAGCTGCAAATTCGAACCGAGGAGATGGATGATACCGCTGAGCGCGGCGTCGCGGCGCATTGGACTTATAAGAACAGTGAGTACCGGTTCGACGAAGACAGCTCGAAAGCCGCCGGCCTTGACCCTGCAGCCAACCTCCGAGCGTTTGGTGAGTTGCTGACCCATGGCGGCGACGCAGAGGACTTCCTCGAGCACGCAAAGATGGAGATGTACAGAACGCACGTCTTTGCGTTTACGCCAAAGGGTCGTTTGGTGCTGCTGCCATCTGGCTCAATGCCATTAGACTTTGCCTATGCCGTCCACACAGCTGTCGGCGATACGTGTGACGGTGCCAAGATCAATGGCGTGCCACGGAACCTTCGAACGGCGCTGCATAATGGCGATGTCGTCGAAATCATCCGAAGAGACGATCCACGCCCCCTTCCCGGCTATGAAACCCTATGTGTTACGGGACGCGCGCGCGCCGCTCAGCGCAAATTGCGACGCGACTTAGAGAGCCAAGAATTTTCAAACCTCGGACGCAGCTTGCTCGAACGCGCGCTTAGACGCCATGAAATCGACCCTGTCAGCGTCGATATGAGGAAGATCTCAGAACGCGCTGGCTTTGATGGCGTGCAAGCTATGTTTGAAGCGCTCGGACGCACGCAGGATGAAGTCAGCCGCATTGTCGGTGTGGCCTTCCCGGGCTTGGATATAGAAGCCCCTGGTCGCGACGAAGCGGTGACCCTGGATGATGAGCACGCCGCATCGCTGATCTCAGGAGAAGATCTGACCCCCGGTGTGACATTGCATTTGGGGGAATGCTGCCATCCTATTCCGGGAGACCGTATTATAGGGGTCCGCCAACCCGGACGCGGATTGGTCGTCCACACGATCTATTGCCGAGAAGTCGCCAAATATGATGACCGGCCCGATCTATGGGTGGACCTGAAATGGACTGAACTTGCCAAATCCGGCGTCAGAGCGATTGGCCGCATCGCTGTCAATGCCGCTGACAATAAGGGCGTTCTTGCACAGCAATGCACCGTGGTCGCCCAAGCTGGTGGGAACATCCGTGGCGTCTCGACCAAAAGCCGGGGCCCCGGTTTTATGGAGCTTGTCTTTGATATCGAAGTCGAGGACTTACGCCACTTAGAGCAAATCAAGGCAGCGCTGCGCGCGTTGGCCGTCGTTGAGCGCGTGGAGCGCCTAGAGGAGAGTGATTTTGAATAATGATGAGGTCTTACAGGTTTTCCGGGATGCCGGAGCCCTGTTGGAGGGACATTTTATTTTGTCTTCTGGGCGCAGAAGTCCTGTCTTTTTGCAAAAGGCGTTGGTCTTTTCCCAGCCTGAACTCTCCGCCAAACTGTGCGCAGCGCTCGCGGTAAAAATCAAAGACCAATTGGGCGAGATCGATGTCGTCGTTGGCCCGGCCATGGGTGGTGTTATCCCAAGTTATGAGCTGGCCCGGCATCTCGGTTGTCGCGCGGTGTTCGTGGAGCGCGTCGATGGTGCGTTTGAACTGAGACGCAGTTTCGAGATTGCCGAGGATGAGCGCGTTCTCATTGCCGAAGATATTGTCACGACGGGGCTCTCTTTCAGAGAAACAGTCGAGTCATTGAACCAGCTTCCCGGCACGGTCGTCGGGGGCTCATGCATCATTGATAGAAGTGGCGGCGAAGCGGATGTTGGCTGTGAACTGGTCTCACTCGCCGCGATCAAGTTTCCCGACTATGACGCAGATGATCTCCCGCCGGAACTGCAAGCCATTCCGGCCTACAAACCCGGCAGTCGAGGGCTGAAATAGTGACCGAGCGGATCAGACTAGGCGTCAATATCGATCATGTTGCGACGATCCGGAATGCGCGCGGCGGAGCGCATCCTGATATTGCACGCGCCGCGGCGATTGCGACTGAGGCAGGCGCTGACGGGATCACGTTTCACCTGCGCGAAGACCGCAGACACATTATGGACCCTGACCTCCAAGCCATTCGGGCGGCCACTGATTTGCCGCTCAATATGGAAATGGCCGCAACCGACGAAATGCACGTCATTGCAATGGATTATAAGCCTGAGACGGTGATGTTCGTCCCTGAAAAGCGTGAAGAGCGAACCACCGAAGGCGGCCTCAACGCGGCCCGCGAGCATAACAAGCTCACCCCCATGATCCGGGCGCTGAAAGACAATGGCAGCCGCGTGTCTTTGTTCATTGAACCCGACCCGGTTCAACTCATTGCGGCGCAGCGCATGGGCGCGGATATTACGGAATTCCATACTGGTCGGTTTGTTGAACTCAGCCTCGCGGGAGAATCGGAGCTCGCTCAAGTGGAATTGGAGCGTATTGCAGATTGCGCCAAACGTGCGGTCGATAACGGTATCGAGCCGCAAGCGGGACACGGTCTCACCTATGATACGGTCGGCCCGATCGCGTCTATTCCGGAACTCACCGAGCTTAATATCGGACATTTCCTTATCGGGGAGGCGATCTTTGCAGGCCTCGCGCCCGCCATCCAGCACATGCGCCAGCTGATGGATGAGGCACGTGCATGATCATCGGTATTGGCAATGATCTCTGCAATATTGAACGCATCCAAGGGTCGCTCGAACGTTTTGGCGAGCGCTTTGAGAAACGCTGCTTTACCGAAGGCGAGATTGCCAAAGCGCGTCGACGCAGATTGACCGCAGAGACCTATGCCAAACGATTTGCCGCCAAAGAGGCGTGCGCCAAAGCACTCGGGACCGGCGTTCCAAGACGCGGTGTCCATTGGAAGATGATGGAAGTGGTAAACCTCCCATCTGGGAAGCCAACTCTGAAGTTGACCGAAGGGGCCGAGAAACGCCTCATGGAAATTACACCCGAGGGGTACACCGCCCACGTACACCTGACGAT
>JBCBDI010000193.1:0-4841 GCA_038529885.1 Pseudomonadota bacterium | reverse complement strand
GGTTGCCGGCGATGACGCGGCAGACGCACGTTTTTTTCACCAATCTGAGTTAGACTCGATCGAATTATGGGATGAAACCCGGCGAATTATCGCTGCGGGCATTGCCCAAATGGTTGAGTAGAGGGCCGAACATGCGTTTCGGAAGTGGAGTCTTTCAAGACACGCTCTTGCAATTGCAGGAGGCGCCGCCTGAGGGCGATGATGCGACTGCTGATCCAATTGAGGCGCTGACCGAAACCGCGGCTGAGGCCACGGAAGCCGCGACCGAATTTGTCGGTTGGATCGGGTCTGGCGAACTAGAAGCGCTGATCGCGCTTGGGCTCGTGATTGCGTTTACCGCGGCGCAATGGCTCGCACGTTGGGCGATCTTAAAAGGCATTGTTCAGCTGCCGCGCAATGAAGATTACTCTTTCGCGGACCTGTTCTATCGCGTCGTCAAACGCTTCCATACCTATTTCATGATCATGATCGCCTTTGCGGTGACCGACGCCATGCTCGGTCTGCCAAATGCTGTGTCGGTGATCGTGAAAATCTTCTTTGTCCTCGCGGCGATCCTGCAGATTGCGGAATGGGTGCAAGAATTTGCGGTTGGCTTCATCCGGCGCAATGTGGCCCGCTCGAGCGGCGATGCGCGGGCGCTCGCTTCGGCCTTTAATATCATCAAATGGTTTATCAGCGTCGCGGTCTGGTCGGTCGCGCTCTTGCTCATCTTGGACAATGTCGGCGCGGATGTCACAGCTCTACTCGCGGGTCTCGGTATTGGTGGTATCGCCATCGGTATCGCCGCCCAGGGCGTGTTCCGGGACCTGTTCTCCTCGCTTTCTATTGTGATCGATAAGCCGTTCCAAGTCGGCGACACGGTCCGCTATGGTGAAAGCTGGGGGATTATCGAAGACATTGGTCTGAAAACGACCCGCGTGCGCGCCAAGACCGGCGAGCAGATGATCATCTCGAACACGAACCTGCTCGATTATGAGATCCACAATATGGAACGCATGGCACGTCGCCGCGTCGAGACTGTCTTCGGCGTCGTCTACCAGACAGCCCCAGACCTGGCCGACAAAGTGCCGGAGATCGTTGCTCAGATCGTCAAAGACGTGCCAGCGGTCGACTTTGAATATTGCGGCATGGCGGCCTTTGGCCCGAGCTCGCTTGATTATGATCTGGTCTTCTATTCGCTGCAGCCAGACTTTAACCGCTCTATGGCGGCAAGGTCGCGTGTGTTGTTGGCTCTGTTCCGCGGGTTACAGGAACACGGGCTCGAATTCGCCTACCCGACCCAGACTCTCTTTATTGAAAATTTGCCGCAAAAGGCCGCGCAATAGCGTCTATTCGACGGTCCAACCGCGCGGTGTTTTCTTAGCTTCCAGTGTGACGGCGCCGTTTTCGGCCGTCTCTTCGAACCGGGTCGTGTGCGTATCCGCCTTAGATCCGGACAAACGAAGAATCAAAGCAAAGGCCGCAAGCGCGATCCCTGCTGCCGCCGTGGCAACCGCGATCAGGCCTGCCATGATGATGATGGCAACCGCCAAAATCCCTTTAGCCATGAGGTTTCCGAGCTGGCGGAGCAGCGCGAAAAGGTTCTCTGGAAAGCCTAAGGGTGCAGTATGCGTCGCGGTCATGTTGTCCTCGTCTCACAATTAGATGGCGTGCAAGTGCGGTGCCGTCAATGTTAAGTTTTGGACAAGTCTTAATTCGCGGCGATCAGGCCGCGCTCGGCGCGAATTCGAGCATAGGCGCTCGTTATCGTTGCAGCTTTCTCGTGCGCGGCGGACTCAAATTCGCGTGGCGCACCGTTTTGCAGGACCCGATCGGGGTGATTATCGGCCATTAGGCGGCGATAGACGCGGCGAATTTCATCGAATTCTGCGTCATGCGCCACGCCGAGCACATGATAAGGATCATCGCGGTCGGGGCCCATATGGCCGGCTTTGATCCGGCGGAAGGTGGCATCAGAGAACCCGAACGCTTTTGAGACGGTCTCCAAATAGATCATTTCATCTTCGGTGACGACGCCATCAGCAGTGGCGATCATGAACAAGCCATCCAGCACGCCTTCCAGCAAACACGGGCGCGCGGCGTATTTACGGCCGATTTTTAAAGCATAAGACTCGTATCCGCGCACGGTCTGCTGGGCGAGATTGAACACACGGCGGACCGCCGCGGCATCCTTCGGTGCGGTTTGAAAGACGCGCGAGAAGACCATGATTTCTTCATCGCTCACGCGGCCATCGGCCTTTGCCATTTTAGCCCCGAGGCCGACCACCGCCGCGGTGAAGCCGACATCATTCGGGTCCGGCGCACAATCAATGTCCGCGGAAACGGGCTCGTCGACCACATCCACGTCAAATAAGCGTTTTCCGCTCTCAATCAGGCGCTGCCAAAGGTTCATGGGCACACCTATAACGCGTATTGTCGAAAGATGTCAGTGGGCAATGCTGACAACTCTGTTCAGTAGGTCTGGGGCGGATCATTACAATCGAGTCATGCGATAATCTATTTTATATAGCATAGCGTATATGGTATGATGCCGATATGGTTCGGGTCATACTCAAAACTTGGAGATTTCTTCGTGAAACTCGCTACCCTCTTGATTTCCGCCAGCTTGTTCGCAGCCCCAGCATTCGCCGAGCAATGCTCGTCAAAATCCGCTAATCACCGCGTTGACGCAAGTTACACGACCGCTGTCGCAGGCGAAGGCTACACCAAAGCGAAAGCCGACATTGTTGATACAGCCGCAGCGGCTGGATCGTTCAACACACTGCTGGCGGCAGCTGAAGCGGCTGGTCTTGTTGGCGCGCTGAAAGGCGAAGGCCCTCTGACTGTGTTTGCCCCGAGCGATGAGGCGTTTGCTGCGCTTCCAGAGGGCACAGTCGAAACTCTACTGCTTCCAGAAAACAAAGACGCGCTGGCCGGCGTCCTGAAACTCCACGTGATTGCGGGCGCAAAGATCAAGTCGAAAGATCTTGCAGGTCAGCAAATCACAGCGAGCACACTCAATGGTGATTTGGCAGTTGATGGCACAGATGGTGTGGTCCTCACCGCGCCAGGATCCACTGCCACGGTTATTGCCGCAGATGTTGGCGCGTCGAATGGCGTCATCCACGTCATCGATACGGTGCTTTTGCCAGCGGGCTAAGCGCACCGACTTAGAGGGAAGCCACGTCCCCCCAATCCCCGAATGGCTTCCCGAACGATCCCGTCA
The DNA here is from genome assembly GCA_038529885.1 of Pseudomonadota bacterium. Taxonomy (GTDB): domain Bacteria; phylum Pseudomonadota; class Alphaproteobacteria; order Caulobacterales; family Hyphomonadaceae; genus Henriciella. The sequence continues at coordinate 1,636 of JBCBDI010000193.1, read as the reverse complement.
GACCTGGTCTGGCGGGATTTGTTTTGAGGGCATTAGGATTTTTTCCTCTCGGCCTTGAGTTCCGCAATCTCTTTTTTGAGATCGGCGAGCATTTCGATGATCACATCACGCTCTTTATCGGCTTCGCTAAACTCTTCATCCATATCATCTTCGATGTCTTCGAGATGTTCTTCGGTCGCTGCGCGTTGATCAGCGGCGAGGGCATCGACGATGAGCGCGATGAATAAGTTCAAAACCGCGAAACTGGCGACAAAGATGAAGATCAGGAAGAAGAACGGTGCGTATGGGTTGCCGTCATCGACCACTTTTTGAACCACTTCGAAGCGCCATCCATCCATGGTCATGACTTGGAACAGCGAATAAGCCGAACTCGGCAAGTCGCCAAACAGCTGCAAAACTTCTTCATTGTCTGTGTCACCAAAGAGATTGGTGGCCATGACCGCGCCGACATAGGTGAGCAAAGCCAGCACGGCGAGGATCGCCCCCATGCCTGGAAGGGCATTGAGAAGTGCCTCTGTGATCCGGCGCATCATCGGCACGATGTGCAGCAGCCGCAGGATCCGCAAGACCCGCATGGCGCGCAGAACCGAGAAGGCTGCACCGCCTGGAACGAGTGAGATTCCGACGACTAAAAAGTCGAACCAATTCCACCCGGATTTGAAAAAGTTGAGGCGATAAACGGAAAGCTTCAAGCCGATCTCGATCGCAAAAATCACAGTGACCGCGCGATCGAACCAGCTCAAGGACGCGACGAACTCGCTCGGCAGGCTTTTCTCATAGGTCAGGACCCCCAAGATCACGGCATTTGCAATGATCAGGGTCGTAATGAAGTTTCGAAACAGAACGCCTTCAATCGCGGTTTCGATCCGCGAATTGCTGGTCTCTAGATCAAGTGTGCCTTGCTTCATGCGACAGCGCCTTTGTCTTCTCACGTCATCGATTTGACTCGATTCGTGTTTTTTAGCGTGCAAATGCCGGTGATCAATCTGCTTTCAGTCGAATGCGCACGCCGCAGAAGAGAAAAGATGTGTCATCGCATGTCAGACCCTGCGCGTGCGCGCGATCGAGGCACGCTTTCGGCGCGGGGTGTGCGAGATCGTAAGCTGAAAGATGGTCGCGCTCACCTGGGATAAACCGGATTGGCCCGTCCGTGGTGGCAAGATCATAGACCCCTTGACCGATATCATTCGCGGCGAGGCCAAACACCATGCCCCATCTGACGCTCAGCGCCTGCGGGTCGATGGCGGTGACTTCTAATCCGCGAATGCCGCCCGGAACGGTTTGCGCGCGCCATTCGGGTCCACCCCAGCGCCACGACCCGGTCGGGCGAGCCTCATCGATCGAGACGATCCCGGCGCCAATATCGGTGGGATGCAGGTGGCTGGCTGAAATATCGGGGAGATCGATATTCCAAATTCGGCGGATCTTTTGCTCATCTGCCCGCGTCCGCACGGCGTCGAGATCGTCCGACTGGAAGATCGCCATATAGCCACCACGGTCCGCGGAGCGCTGCAGAAACCGTCCGACGGCCGTTTCTTCTTGCACCGGCACAACCACTTCCAGGAATTGGTCGCCAAGCCCGAAAACGCCATTGGTTAGTCCAAACTCCGCCACGCCTGGATCGACGAACGCATTA
>JBCBDI010000192.1:0-4866 GCA_038529885.1 Pseudomonadota bacterium | reverse complement strand
CAGCTGGTAGAGCATCGCATTCGTAATGCGGGGGTCGTAGGTTCAAGTCCTATACGCGGCACCATTTTCGTCCTCATATGCGAGAGACAATGCGCTCGATAGGCAGACGCAAAAGCGGCCCTGCAATTACGGTCAACTCGGCGTTTGCTGATTTATTGAAGGAAAAATGGTGCCGCGTATAGGACTTGAACCTACGACCCCCGCATTACGAATGCGATGCTCTACCAGCTGAGCTAACGCGGCCAACCAAATTGGAGGCGGTGACATACATCTCTCGCGCTTATTGGGCAAGATCTTGCCGTCGGTCGATTGGAAATATCCACGCTGGTCCACAACCCGTTTTGCGAATGCATTTTATTGGGCCATACTCCCATGGCGAGCAGATGTGGAGGCGGACCATGGCGGATAAAGAACGGATTACGGGCTTCGGGGGCTTTTTCTTTCGGGCCAAAGACCCAGGGGCATTGGCGGCTTGGTATGATGACAATTTCGGCATTGATCGGGTGCCGTCAGATTATGAGACGCAGCCCTGGCATCAGGCTGAAGGCCCCACAGTCTTTTCCCCGTTTGGCCAGGACACGACCTATTTTGGTGAGGACATGTCGAAGACGTTCATGATGAACTTTCGGGTCGAAAACCTCGAAAAAATGGTCGCGCAATTGAGAGCCAATGGCAATGAAGTGACCCTGGATAAGGGCAATCCTTATCCGAACGGCGTTTTTGCTTTGGTGTTTGACCCGGAAGGCAACCCCATTCAGCTTTGGGAACCCCAGCATAATCCGGCTTAGAGACTAGCTGGCGCGTTTGGGGCGGTGCACGAGGGTCACCAGGACCCAAGAGACAATCATCAAAAGATACCAGCTGCCGAGCTTCTGCAGCGACACGATTTGCCATCCATCCGCCTGGTCTGGATAGAGCCAGATCTGGGCGAAGGTTGCGATATTCTCGGCGAACCAAATGAACAGGCTGACGAGAAAAAAGCCAACCAGGAGCGGCATTTGATGCTGCCAGCGCCAGACGCGGTAGTGGACGCGGGTGCGCCAGAAGAGAAGCCCGGTCAGCGCGAACAACCCGTAGCGGATGTCGACGATGAAATGGTGGCTAAAGAAATTGATATAGATCCCTGCCGCTAAGACGAAGGTAAAGATCAGGCGCGGATAGGCCTGCCATTTAAAGTCGAACACGCGCGATACGCGGGCGAAATACGACCCGACCGCGGCATACATAAAGCCAGAGAAAAGCGGCACCTCGCCAATGCGCAACAGGCTTGCCTCGGGATAGGTCCAAGATCCCGCCTGGGTTTTGAACACTTCCATCGCCGTCCCAACGGTGTGGAAAATGAAGATCACCAAGGCCTCTTGCGGGCGCTCTAACCGGGTGATCAGAAACAAAACCTGCACGCCGACCGCGTACAGAAACAAAAAGTCGTACCGGCTAAGCGCCGCATCGCTCGGATAGAATTGATGCGTCAGCATAATCGCTGCGATCAGCAAGCCGCCAAACAGACAGGCCCAAGCCTGCTTGATGCCGAAGACGAGAAACTCAATCAATCCAAGGACCAAACTCCGCGGCAGAACAGTCTCAAGCGCGCGCTCTAAAGGCGGCAGAGCGCGTTGAAGAATCTGATCGACACGGGAGATCTCTGGCGCACTCATGCAAGCTCTATCGCGCCAATATCCGGCAGATTAGCGGCCAAGGCGCGTCCGAAAGGCGTCATAGTCAAATTCGCTGACCAGCTCGATGCTGCCATCCTCGTGACGCAGCGCGAGATTGGCGAGCGGATTGCCGTTAAATGTATTGGTCTTCACGAAGGTGTAGTGCATTTGATCGGTGAAGACGACGCGGTCGCCGGGTTTGAGCGGCGCGGCAAAGGAATAATCGCCAATAATATCGCCCGTCATACAGGTGCGGCCGGCCAGCCGATAAGTGTGTTCTAGCGCTCCCGCCTCGCCCGCCCCTTCAATCTCTGGCCGATACGGCACTTCCAAAACGTCCGGCATGTGCGTGGAGGCGCTGGCGTCTAGCAGCGCGATCTCGGCCTCGTTCCAATGCAGGTCCACGACGCTAGCATGAAGCTCGCCTGTGTCGACCACCAGGCCGCCCCCCGGCTCCAGAATGACCTCAACGTCGAACCGCGCCCGGAACGCTTGTATCGCTTTGATCAAGGCGTCGACATCATAACCTGGCTTATTGAGGAAATGGCCGCCGCCGAAATTGACGGCGCTGACGCGGTCCAGATAGGGCGCAAACCTATCCGCCACATGCTCGATTAGGCCAACCGAGCCATCAGCCAGGCTCTCGCATAGGGCGTGAACGTGAAAGATGTCGACCCTGTCCCAGTTCACCGCATCGAGCTTGTCTTCGACCTCGCCAAAACGAGACTTAGGCGCGCAGGGATCATATAGCTCCCCGCCCAAAGTGGCATTGGAGAAGCCCGGATTGACGCGCAGTCCAATCTGCGCACCTGCCTCGCGCGCGATGGCGCCATATTTTTCAAGCTGAGTGGCGGAGTTGAAATAGATGTGCTGAGCGATGGCTGCGAGGCGTTCAACTTCGCCCGGCGCATAGGCAGGCGAATAGACATGCACTTCTTTGCCAAACTCGGAAGCGCCTAGTCTTGCCTCTTGTTCGCCGCTGGCCGTGGTGCCGTCGAGCGCGTCGCGCAGGATTGGAAAGACCGCTGGCAGCGCGAACGCTTTGGTCGCGAGAAGGATCTTACACCCTGCCTCTTCACGGATCCGGCGCGCCGTCTTCAAATTGGCTTTCAGGCGCTTGATGTCCAAGACAAAACAAGGGGTTGGGATCTCGTTCGACACTCGTTTTTGCCCTTTCAACCGCGCGCGCGCCTGCCTAGGTTATCCCAAATAGGGAAACTCAGGAAAAATGCACCTTCGAACTGCAACCCGGGACGACATTCCAGCGATCGAGAATCTGATGGCCGCTTCCATGGCGGCGCTGTTACCGAAATTTCTGGATGAGAAACAAGTTGAGCGGTCCAGCGAAAGCATGGGCGTGGACACATTGCTGGTGGATGATGGGACTTACTTTCTCGTCTATGTCGACGATACGCTGGCAGGCTGCGGAGGCTGGTCACGGCGTCGAACGCTTTATGGCGGCAATCACACGACGGGCCGCGATGACGCTCTGGCAGATCCTGAAACGGAGCCTGCTAAGATAAGGGCCATGTATACGCATCCAGATTTCACCCGTCGGGGCATTGGCCGCTTCTTGCTCGACGCCGGCGAAAACGCGGCACGCGCTGAAGGCTTCAAAACGATGGAGATGGGCTCCACTGCGCCAGGGCGGCCGCTTTACGAAGCGTGCGGCTATGAATTTATTGAAGACCTCTCTCAGCCAAGCGAGGACGGGACGGTGGTCCCTATTCTGCGCATGCGCAAAGCGCTCGTTTAGGCTGAGAGGTCGAAGACGCGCGCGGCATTGCCGAATAAAAACAAATCGCGCGTTTCATCGTCCAATCCTAAAGCGTCCAGCCCCTCGAGCGCCTTGGCCGGGGTGATCATTGGATAGTTTGTCCCGAACAGCACTTTCCTGCCGCCATTCGTTTTCAAGTATCGCACCAGCTCAGGCGGATAGCGCTTCGCCGTATAAGCTGACGTATCAATATAGACGTTCTCATGCTTGGTGGCGACGGCGATCGCTTCTTCGGTCCATGGATAGCCAATGTGCCCGCCGACGATTACGAGCTCCGGGAAATCGAGCGCGACTTGATCTAAGTAAATGGGCCGTCCAACTTCTGAGGGCATGAGCGGCCCGGTATGACCAATCTGGGTACAAAACGGTACGCCCATCTCACAACAGGCTGCATAGACGGGATAGAATAAGCGATCCGTCGGCGGGCGCTCGGCGAGCCAGGGCAGAACGCGGATGGCTTTGAAGCCGAGTTCTTCGACGCAGCGGCGAATTTCGCGCACGGCCTGCATGGGCTTGGAGATGTCCACCGAACCGACCCCAACCAGGCGGCCGCCCGACTCAGCGCAGAACGCGGCCACTTCGTCATTGGTGATCATATCTTTGCCCGGTGCCTGCCAGGCGCTGATTAAGCTCGTGGTGACGCCGGCCTGATCCATCGCGGCAATTGTGGCTGCGACCGGCAATTCCTCAGTTGGAATAGTACCCTTCGTCCAGCGTCTCAGCGACTCAAAGACCGGGTCTTGCGTGTGGCGAAGCGTTGGATGCTGCGCCCATGCGTCAATAATCATTGGAACCCCGCTCCGTATGCATTGGTGCGAAACACAGCGTATGGGCGTCGTATTGTGGGTTCAAGCCATCGCGCCAGGGCAGGCTTAGGCCGCCGCGCACATTTCGCGTTCTCTCGACGTATCTTCCGGGATGTAGCCGAGCTGTTGCAGACTGATCGCGAAATCATCGACATAGTTGCACGGCTTCTCGCTTTGCTCGAATTGGGTCTGCGCGACGAACGTGTCGGAGCCTGGACGGGTAAAGCTCACAAAAGGCGACCAGACGCGGTGCCAGCCGCGTTCGCGCGCAATGTCTGTCACGCCGAGGCGTTCGGCCAAGGCCGCACCTGCTGGCGCGCGGACATGAACGTGCAGGACGCTGATCTGAAAGTCAGACCCCTCATTCGGCAAGCTTTCGCGCTGACTGTCCGACAGCGTGTTGGTGACAAAGTCTTGAATGGAGCGCGGGCTTTCGGGGTTCAGTTCTTCAGCTTCGAATTTCATGCAATAGGGGCACTCTTCAAAGCCCCAGACGACCATCAACGGATTGTCGGCGTCTTGGGCAGATTGAACCGCGGCCGCGTAGAGCGCATCGGGATCGAGACAGGCGCGATACGTCGCATCAGGCTCATCAGACGTGCAGCCAGCTTCTGGCGTAAAGTCGGCA
>JBCBDI010000191.1:0-4929 GCA_038529885.1 Pseudomonadota bacterium | reverse complement strand
CCAACTCTTATAAGCGTCTGGTTCCAGGCTTTGAAGCACCTGTTATGCTGGCATACTCTGCTCGCAACCGTTCCGCTTCGCTTTTTCGCCGGTGCCGAATGGAATACGGATCGAAGCAGAACGGTTGCGAGCAGAGTATGCCAGCATAACAGGTGCTTCAAAGCCTGGAACCAGACGCTTATAAGAGTTGGTTGACGCATTGGTCAGAGCATTCAGCGCGCGTGCGTGCTTAATGATACCGCCAATGTAATAGAGGCAGGTCTCAGACAGACCGGCATATTGGTCACCCGCAAAGGTCGGCTTGCCGCCCGCCCAGATCGACTGGTGAACGTGCATACCTGAGCCGTTATCGTTGAAGTATGGCTTCGGCATAAAGGTCGCCGTTTTGCCATAGCTCGCAGCGACATTGTGGATCACATACTTATAGAGCTGCAGGTTGTCCGCCATGGTGACGAGCGTGTTGAACTTCATGCCAAGCTCGTGCTGGGCAGGCGCCACTTCGTGGTGGTGCTTTTCTGGCTCAAGGCCAAGCTCGCCCATCACAGACAGCATCTCGGAGCGCATGTCCTGCTCAGAGTCGACAGGTGGCACTGGGAAGTAACCGCCCTTTGGACCTGGGCGGTGACCCATATTGCCCATCTCATAGGATTTGCCGGTATTGGCTGGCAGCTCAGTTGAGTCAAAGCTGTAGCCGGTCATGTGCGGCTCAGTGTTCCAACGCACGTCGTCGAATACGAAGAACTCCGCTTCTGGACCAAAGTAAGCAGTGTCACCAACGCCAGTAGACTGAAGATAGGCTTCTGCCTTCTTCGCCGTCATCCGTGGGTCGCGATTGTACGCTTGGCCGGTGATCGGATCGAGAATGTCGCACATCACAGCCAGAGTCGTTTGCTGGAAGAAGGGATCAATCTTCGCAGTGTCGAGATCAGGTGCCAGGTTCATGTCGGATTCGTTGATGGCCTTCCAACCGGCAACAGACGATCCGTCAAACATTTGACCATCGGTGAAGAAGTCTGCGTCCACCATGCTCTTATCAAAGGTGACATGCTGCAGCTTACCGCGCGGGTCTGTGAATCGCAGATCAACGAACTCAACGTCATTGTCCTTGATCATTTTCAAAATTTTATCGGCCATTAAGCCCTCCAGTTTCTTCCTGTCTGAAAAATAGTTGACGCTTAAAGGGCGCCATCACCTGTTTCGCCGGTCCGGATCCGTACAGCTTCGCCAACGTCCGAGACGAATATTTTACCGTCGCCAATTTTGCCGGTTTGCGCGGCTTTCGAAATCGCGTCGATGGCGCCCTGCACGCCAGAGTCGGCCACAACAGCTTCGACTTTGAGCTTCGGGAGGAAATCAACGACATATTCCGCACCGCGATAGAGCTCCGTGTGTCCCCGCTGACGTCCAAAGCCTTTTGCTTCGACAACAGTCATGCCTTGCACACCAACTTCGTGGAGTGCCTCTTTTACATCGTCCAATTTGAACGGCTTAATGATCGCTTCGATCTTCTTCATACCCACAACCCTTCCCAAACTTGCAGTGGTTAATAATGGCCCTCGAATAGGACGCCAACCGGTTTGATGCGATAGCGCAACTGCGGCGGGTGCACCCCAAGCTTGCTCCTGCCCAAGACTTCACCACCCGTGCCGCAAAACCACGCATAAGGAAATTGGAAATTCATGACGCAGGCGTCATTGTTTGTTCGCGCCGTTTCTGCTAGTGTTGCACACGCGCAAGGAGACAAACTCATGACTCGCCCGGTTCCCTTCATTGATCCTAACCGACCAAAACCAAAGCGACGCCCGCTCAAAGCCTGGCGTCACATGCAAAAACTGATCGCGGACAAGGAAGACACGGAACAGGTTTTTCATATCATCGAAGCCCTGAATGGCGGCTCCACGCGGCGGGATTTTGCGCGTTTCATGAAGTCAGAGACCGGACGCAAACTACTCGATGAACGCAAGTTTCTCCCTGACCTCCTCGACGATCATGCGCCGCTAAAGTCGCTACCGCTTGGCACGGTTGGACGGACCTATGTCGACTTCATGGAGCGCGAAGGTTTGACGGCGAATGGATTGGTTGAGGAAAGCCTCGCCCATCGCGAGAAGCATGAACTGTTTGACGATGACCTGCTCTGGTACGTCAATCGTCTCCGCGACACACATGACATGTATCACGTGCTGACCGGCTATGGCCGCGACGCGCTCGGCGAAGCGTCTTTGCTTGGCTATACGCACAGCCAGCATGGCGGCGCCGGCGTCAGCTTCATCGCCTATATGGGCGCGCGCCAGATCGCTAAAGCGGCTCCGAGAGAGGCACGCGTCAAAGAGGTTCTGGCGGAAGGACGCCGCAATGGCAAAGCCGCGAAACGGATCATCGAACAAGACATTGTCGCCCTCCTCGATCAACCGATTGATGAGGTAAGAGCAAAGCTGAACATCGCGGAGCCCGTACTCTACAAGAAGGCGCTGAACGTCTTTGAAAATTATGGGCAAGATCCGCAGCTCGTCGCTGCATGATCTATCTCATCCGTCATGGCGAGGCCGCTGCGAGCTGGGGGGAACATCCAGATCCGGGTCTCTCAGATCGAGGCAGCCTGCAGGCTGATGCCGTCGCCCAAAAATTGATGGGCTTTGAGATCTCCAACGCTGTAACGAGCCCAATGACGCGCTGCCAGGAGACCGCTGCCGCGTTTGCGCACACATCTGGGCTTCAGATCTCGATAGAGCCGCGCGTCACTGAAATTCCAACCCCGACTGATGTGGGCGATCGGCGCGTCTGGCTCCGCGCCTTGATGGCCGGCCAGTGGGGCGACACACCCGATCTCGTGAAAGCCTGGCACGCGGACTTGCTGGAGGCGGCCAATGCATTGCCCAATGAGACGGCGGTCTTCAGCCACTTCATCGCGATCAACGCCATTGTCGGGCATTTAACCGGTTCAGACGCGGTCACCGTCTTCCGGCCAAACTATTGCAGCGTCACGGTCTTAGAACAGACCGGGTCTGGCTTAAAGCTGATCGAACGCGGCGAAAGCCTCGACACGCGGGTGCTATAGTTCTTTTGAAAACAATGGTGGGCGGTAACGGGCTCGAACCGCTGACCCTCTCGGTGTAAACGAGATGCTCTACCAACTGAGCTAACCGCCCTTCCGGGACGCTTCCTTTGCCTTGTCTAGCGCAGAAAAGCAAGACGGCCCCTGTCAGAAAAAACAGGGGCCGCCAAAGATTGAATGTCTCACCTTAATGGCGAACCGATGGCTCTCCATCATTCGGGGCCGCGCGGCCCGCTAAGGTGGCTGCGAGGGCCTCTTCATCGGCTTCTGACCACTCAATTGGGGCGAGCGGTTTGACCAAAGCTCGAGACAAGACCTCATTGATGTCTGAAACCGGAATAATGGTCAGGCTCTCTTGGACATTCTCCGGAATGTCGGCGAGATCCTTCTCATTCTCTTGCGGAATCAGGACCGTCTTGATGCCGCCGCGCAGCGCCGCCAGCAGCTTCTCTTTAAGGCCGCCAATTGGCAGGACACGGCCGCGCAGCGAAATCTCGCCCGTCATAGCCACGTCACGGCGAACCGGGTTGCTGGTAAGCAAAGACACCATGGCCGTGGTCATCGCGATACCGGCGCTTGGCCCGTCTTTTGGCGTTGCCCCATCCGGCACGTGGACGTGAATGTCCGTTGTGTTGAACAGGCTCGGCTTGATGCCGAAATGCACCGCCCGTGAGCGGACCAGAGATTGCGCCGCTGAGATGGATTCTTTCATCACATCGCGCAGGTTGCCCGTGACTTTGGTATTGCCACGTCCCGGCATGGAGACCGCTTCAACGGTGAGCAAGTCGCCGCCAACTTCGGTCCAAGCAAGGCCCGTCACCGCACCGACTTGGTCTTCTTCGTCCGCAAGTCCGAACCGGAATTTGCGCACGCCGGAATAGTCAGCAAGGTTTTCGGGCGTGATCGTGACTTGCGTCACGCCTTCATTGCCAAGCTCACGAACGCCTTTCCGGGCGAGCTTAGCGAGTTCACGCTCGAGCGAACGGACGCCCGCTTCACGCGTATAATAGCGCAGCAAGTCGCGAATAGCGCCCTCTTCGACCACCCATTCGGCATCGCTCAGGCCGTGATCTGCCTGGATCTTTGGCAGCAAGTGGCGCTGCGCGATTTCCAGCTTCTCGTCCTCGGTATAACCCGCGATACGGATGATCTCCATGCGGTCTAGCAAAGGCTGAGGCATGTTGAGGCTGTTGGCCGTGGTCACGAACATGACGTCGGACAGGTCATAATCGACTTCAAGATAATGATCATTGAAGGTCGAGTTTTGAGCCGGGTCCAAGACCTCGAGCAGCGCCGCAGACGGGTCACCGCGATGATCCATGCCCATTTTATCGATCTCATCCAACAAGAAGAGCGGATTGCCCGTCTTGGCTTTCTTCAAGCTCTGGATGATCCGGCCTGGCATAGACCCGATATAGGTCCGGCGGTGTCCGCGGATCTCGCTTTCGTCGCGCACGCCGCCAAGCGACACGCGTACGAAGTCGCGTCCTGTGGCTTCGGCGATGGACTTACCGAGCGAAGTTTTACCCACGCCTGGAGGGCCGACGAGACACAGGATTGGACCGCGCAGTTTGTTGGTCCGCTTCTGAACGGCAAGATATTCGAGGATGCGCTCTTTGACTTTCTCAAGACCATAATGGTCGTCATTGAGCTGCGTCTCGGCCGCGCCCAGATCGGTTGAGATGTCTTTGCGCTTGTCCCAAGGGAGCGCCAGCAACCAGTCGAGATAGTTCCGAACGACCGTGGATTCAGCCGACATCGGGCTCATCTGGCGCAGTTTTTTGACTTCCTGCTCGGCTTTGGTGCGCGCTTCCTCAGAAAGACCGGTTTCTTTGATCTTTTCTTCGATCTCACCGACTTCATCGCGCTCACCATCG
>JBCBDI010000190.1:0-4982 GCA_038529885.1 Pseudomonadota bacterium | reverse complement strand
GCTATGTCATCGCCCGCGAAGGCGAGCTGACCGAAGAAGACTTGATGCACACGGTCTTCCCGCACCCAACTCTGTCTGAGATGATGCATGAGGCGGTGCTGTCAGCGGAAGGCCGCGTCCTCCATATGTAAGATGAGCGGCGGTCGCGGGATCAATGCAGGCTAAAAGTTCGTATTCTGATCCATTGGGCCGCCTGGATAGGAGTCAGTTTCTGGCCATTCCACATCAGACCAAGGCGCCGCGGACTTGGGCGCGAGGTAGGTCTCCATCGCGTAGCCGGGGAGCGAAATGATCCCCGTCTTCGGGTCTAAATCGGCCTGCCAGGCATACCCAAAAGAAGAGCCATATTCGTCTTCGTCTTTCGCGGTCTCCCAGCATTTTGTTTGCCAGTTCCAATACTCGACTTGGCCAAGGTCCAAATCCCACCGCTCTTCGTCGCAGGTCAAACCGATCACGCGGCCTCGGCAAAGCGCGCGGCCTTGCTGGTGTAAGAAACTCCAACCGGCAACGTCGATGTTTGCGAGCGTGCCGGGAGAAAGCCGTGTCTCAGTCATTGGGTGATCACCCATACGCCCCATAGGCCTGACAGACGGCGAGCGTGATTTTGTGCATCAGCCGGTCGATCTCTTCGAGCGGTTTGATGACCTCTTCGTGCAACTGGTCATAGCCATTGCTCGGGCTGCCCGTCATGTGGCCGGTCTCTTTAATGGCGGTCAGTCGCGCTTCTTCTTCGCGAGACGCCGGGAAGATCTCGCAGAGCAGTTTTACAGCGTCATTGAGCTCCATGCGCCGGATCAGGTGCATGATGTCGACGACCGTGTTCTCATGGCGGCGTGAAACAGTGGGCAATTGTCCGGCGAGGGATAGCGCCTTCATCATCAAGGCTTGGCGGATCGCATGCAGGATATGCACCTCTAGCCGCGCCTCACGGCGTTCGTCGGCACTTGGTGTGCGCTCCATATTCGCCAGCATCGGGTCAAACTTTGCAAGATCAATCGTCAGTGTATTGGCGATGGTCTCAATCGAGTTGCGTGTCTCGATCGCCTGCAAAAGATAATAGATCCGTCGATAGCTGAGGGCGCGGTCTGGGTCGTCGCAAAATTTAGACGAGATCACCCAGAAGGATGGATCATAAACGCTCGCATAAGCGCGCAAGACTGGAATGCTTGTCGCCGATCGCGCGATCGAAGCAAGCTTTATCAGTCCTCGCATGCGCGGCGAGTCCTTGATGAGATCGTTGACTTGGTCTTGTTCGCGCCGCAGCGCTGAGCCGATCCCCGCGGCCGTGTTCACAGGTACGCCGAGCTGTTGCAGCGTCGCATTGTGCGAGATGGCGCGCAGTGATCTTGGGCCGGCCGGACCGGAGCTGCGTCGTCTTTGGCGTGAGCCCGCTTTGACCAGGAAATTGGTCGCAAAATCATTCAGCAAGTGGCCATAATCTGGATTGGCAAACAGACGCTCGTGCCATCGTCGCAACGCGCGATAGAAGTCCCAGACCAAATCATTGCGAGTATAAAACGGGTCGTCCTGACTGTCAGTTGGGTCGGACAGTAAGTGCGCGGCGAAAGCGTTATAGGTCGCGGTGGCGAGCTGATCATTGGCGAAGTGGAGATAACCATCGCCGCCTTGGAAGCTCACTTCATGGCGCAACGGGACTCCGCGCTCGCGCGATTGCTGACGCGTCCAGTGGCTGAGCAAATGGTCAAAGCGTTGGTCGAAACTGCCGGGCCATGCGCCGCGGCCCATCGACTCGCCATGCGTGTTAAAGATGAGAAGCGCGAGGTTCGCATCGGCTGCGGCGACTGCGCGGCTGATCAAATTGTGGATCCGCTCAATCGCCATGTCAGCAGAGACTTGGCCAATGAAGCGGCCGGCATCTGAGAAGCCAAGTTGAACGCTGACATAGCCGCGGCCTTTCAGGTAAGCGACATATTCCGGCTCTTGCAGCAATTGCTCAATGAACCGCCCGCCCGTCTCCAAGGCTTCTGGCGTTTCAAAGAGGGGCGAGATGTCGAGCTGATGGTCGACCCCATATTGCCGCGCGAGATAAAGCGCGCCCATGACGGTGGCCGGGTTCTCGCTTTCGGCGATCAAGAAGCGAATGGTCGAGTCCGCGTCGATATGTTTGAGCAGTTGCGCGCACATCATGAATTGTCGGCGTGCCGTCGATTGCTCCAGGAAGAGGTCGGCGAAGTTGACGTTCAGGATTTCATCCGGCTGGGCGAGCTGCGAGAGCTTATGTAGCGCGATGCGGCCAAGGTCGCGGTTTTCTGTTTCGAGGCCGATATCGCGGCTGATCACTGTGCGGATCTGTTCGGCATTGAGACGCAAATGAATGCGCGCCGTGCCGAGCTTGAGCGCGTCCATGGTCGCGGCGAGCACCAGAATGTCGGTGGCGAGGTCGTCATCCTCTGCGGCGCCGCCCGTTTCGCGCAGCGTGTTGATGATCGGCTGAATATGGATGAGCCGATCGGGATGATCTGAGGTCAGCTGGTTGGCTGCCGCGACGAGCCGATCTGGTTGGCGCAAATCATGGCTGAAAATCTCGGCTTCAGTCTCGGTCAAAGCCGCGGCTTTGGAGAGCACATCCTGAAGGCGTTCCAGTTCTGCAGCGATCTCTCCATCTGCGCGCGCGATGAGCCCGCCAAGCGTCTCTGTGTATCGCTTCAGCTGCGTCGCCTTTTCAGAGAGGCGCAGCGCGAATGATTGCGACCAGTGGATGTCGGTGCGCCCATCGAGGTCATAACCGACCCAACTGGCAAGCGTTGGCAAAGCTGGAGTCAACCGTCGCCATCGGTCCGGAAACTCTGCCCGCGCGGTTGCGAAGACTGAGGTCGCATAAGCGGACAGGGCGGTCTGTGCATGCGTGATCGTGTTCTGAACTTCGGCATGCTCGCCGGGCAGTGAAATCGACGCCGACCAATCGCGGCCATCTTCTTTCATTGCCTCCTTCAGAGCCGCGGCATTCGCTTTGGAATCGGTTGAGACATGTGCCGCAAAGGCAGCGCGCTGCGATTGCGAGAGCGCAAAAGTTGGGTGCCCAGTGAAAACGATCCCGCCTGTCGGGGTTTCCATATTCGCCTTGAAAACGTCCCAACCGAGACCCGCAATCTCTTGCAAGCGCGCGGTGATGTCTGGCGCATTCTCATGCTGCTGACGGAATCGGTCTGCGCGCGCTAGTATCAAATCGGCAAAGACGGCTTGGATCGTGTTGTCCAAGTCCGAAATCTCAAGGTCTTGGGATTCCAAGCCGCGAAACAAATCCTGCGCATACGCAAACACAGAATTCGTTTTCGGGTCGACGCTGATCCGCTCTGCATGTTTGCGCAGGGCGGTTTTGGCGTCTTCAATGGTCGGGGCAGATTTGTCTAGCGCTGTCATTTGGATCGTTTAACCTCGATTTGACGCTGAGACCAGCCCCTGTAGGGACCGGTTTTGCATTCCTCCATCACGATAAGGCAGAGACAAGCGTTTGGCACGATCCATCCGTCTTTGAAAACTTTGCCAGCAATTTTGACGCGCGCGGCGTCAAGCTCCTATAGTGCATAGAAATAGCTCTCCCGGAGAGGAGGCGATTGGAGGAAAATATGGCCATTCAAGTGACACCCATGGACGGGGTCGGCGCTGAAATTACCGGTGTGGATATCAAAGCGCTGAGCGATGCAGATTTCGCCGCAATCCAAGACGCTTTTGCTGAGCATGGCGTCATCTTTTTCCGTGATCAGGACACGAGCGAGGACGATCACATTGCCTTTGCCGAGCGGTTTGGGGAGATCAATATCAACCGCTTCTTCGCCGCGCATCCGGACTATCCGCAAATCGCTTTGGTTGCCAAAGAGCCAGATCAGAAAGACAATATTGGCGGCGGCTGGCACACTGACCATTCCTATGATCATGAGCCAGCTTTGGGGTCTGTCCTGGTGGCGCGTGAGCTGCCCAAGAGCGGTGGTGATACGATGTTTGCCTCTATGTATAAGGCCTATGACTCACTACCGGAGGCGCTGAAGGAGAAGATTGACGGTCTCACCGCGCTACATTCCGGCAAGCATATTTTCGGTGAGGGACCGGACAGTTATTACAAGACCACGGACACGGGCGCAGAAGCAGAAGGGGCGAGCCGGATTGGCAACTCTGCGGTTGCCGAAGCGCTTTCCGATCCGGTGCATCCGATCGTGATCACGCATCCCCTAAGCGGCAAAAAAGCCCTCTATGTGAACCCGGCCTTCACCCGAGAAGTGGTGGGTCTGGAGAAGTCCGAGAGTGAGGAATTGCTCTCAGACCTCTACACGCATGTGTTCACTGGCCACAATTTTCACCATCGCTTCGAATGGAAGCCCGGCTCGATTGCGATGTGGGATAATCGCTCAACGTGGCACTGGGCGTTGAACGATTATCAAGGCCAGCGGCGTATCATGCATCGGATCACCATTGAGGGCTGCCCGCTCGCGGCTTAGAACTTCAAGCCGACGCCGAGCGTGAGTGAGCCTGAGTCTTCGCCCGGTAATTCGTAGATTGTGTAATCCGTGCGGACATAGAGATCTTCGCTGAGGTCGAATTCAGCACCCGCGCCGAAGGCTAAGCCGGAATATTGATCGGTACCCGCGACCCCGTCGGTGTGGACGATCTCATAATCATATTCTGAGACGGCTGCGCCAATCCGCAAATGGGCGGAGAGTTGTTCACCGATGGGCGCACTCGCCCGCGCGAAAACCCCGGCGGCGAGGTTTAAACCAACCTCAGCGTTGACACCAATGGCTTCAAGGCTGGTGTCGCCGTCTTGGATGCCGACCCGTAAATCACTTTCAATCGACCACGTCTTGCTGAGGTCATATCCGGCGCGGGCCCCGATTGTTGGGATGCTGAGGTCATCTCTGCCCGTATATTGTAAGATGTCGGGGCGATCGATACCCGCATTGCCCTCGACATACCAACCTTCGGCTGAGGCAGGAGCGGGAGCCAAGAGCAATAAGCAAGTTAGGGGG
>JBCBDI010000189.1:0-5079 GCA_038529885.1 Pseudomonadota bacterium | reverse complement strand
GATCAAAGGCTCCTTGGTCGAGCATTTGGTCGCGCTGACAGATGGCGGTGCGGACTATTCCTTCGACTGCACGGGCAATACGGAAGTCATGCGTGATGCGCTGGAATGCTGCCATCGCGGTTGGGGCGAGAGCATCATCATTGGCGTCGCTGAGGCGGGCAAAGAAATCTCAACGCGGCCGTTTCAACTGGTCACCGGCCGAGTTTGGAAAGGCACAGCGTTTGGCGGCGCGAAAGGCCGCACGGACGTGCCGAAAATTGTCGACTGGTACATGAATGAAAAAATTGAGATCGACCCGATGATCACGCATGTTTTATCATTGGAAGAGATCAACAAAGGCTTTGACTTGATGCATGAAGGTAAAAGCATCCGGTCAGTCGTGGTGTTTTAAAAAGAAGGAATTCCAAATGTTCAGCCATATGATGGTCGGCTCAGACGACATCGATAAATCCAAAGCGTTCTACGACGCCACATTTAAAGCGATGGGCGGCAATGAGGGGATGATCGATCCAAAAGGGCGGGTCATTTATATGCACAATGGCAGCATGTTCATCGTGACGAAGCCGATTGATGGCGAGCCTTGTTCACATGGCAATGGCATGACCATTGGCTTTGCCGTCGACAGTCCGGAACAAGCCGACGCCTGGCATGCGGCAGGTGAAGCGACCGGCGGACAAGCGATTGAGGATCCTCCGGGCTGGCGTGAAGCCAATGGCATGAAACTCTATCTCGCATATTTGCGAGATCCCGATGGCAACAAGCTCTGCGCGCTGCACCGCAGCTAAGCGCAGTCTCAGCTGAAAAACCAAGAGCGCAGCATTTGCGTAAACAGGGCATGATGAAGGAGACCCTGTTATGCGCATTGCTGTGCTCACCGCTGTCCTATTGGCGGCTTTGCCAATGACCGCCGACGCGACCGAAGAACCGGCGCATGAGACGCTCGTCAAAGACGGAAAATATGAAATCCGTCAGTATGAGCCGACCATTGTTGCCGAAGTTGAGATTACGGGCGATATGCGCCGGGCGGGCAATTCCGGGTTTCGCCCACTCGCTGACTATATTTTCGGCAACAATACAGCCCGATCTGAAATCGCCATGACCGCGCCTGTGACGCGTGCAAAATCTGAAAAAATTGCAATGACGGCGCCTGTTACCCGGACGATGGGGGACGAAAATTGGACCGTGGCCTTCCATATGCCGAGCGAGTGGACCATGGAAACGCTTCCCGTGCCCAATAATCCAGACGTATCGATCCGCGAAATTCCTGGTGAATTATTGGCGACCGTGAAATTCTCAGGAACCGGGCGTGAAGGGGTCTTCATCAAAAAAGAAGAGGCCTTGCAAACCTGGCTGAAAAAGCAGGGCTATGACGCCATCGGAACCGCGCGATATGCCGGTTATGACGCCCCCTGGGTGCCGGCCCCGTTTCGTCGCAATGAAGTTATGATTCCCGTCGCGCAAGCGGCACCATCTGAATAGGCGCGACAATCCTGCCTTCTTATGTCGATTAGGGGTGAAATTTTACACCAAATACTCCATATTGCGGGCAAGGATCTAGGAGTAAGTCATGGATTGCTGCGGTGGCATCGATGAACACGATGACGATTGTGTAGAAGTCAAAGTCAAAGACGGCATTGACGAGGGCACCGTTGCGGCTGCCAAAGCGCTGGAATCTGAGAACTATTCGGCCGGTTTCGAGACCGAAATTGAGACTGAATATGCGCCGAAAGGGCTGAGCCCGGACATCGTCAAATTCATCTCCGATAAGAAAGAGGAGCCCGAATGGCTGCTCGAATGGCGGATGAAGGCCTATGAGCGCTGGTTGACCATGGACGAGCCCGACTGGGCCATGGTGCGCTATGAGCCGATCGATTATCAGGACATCTATTACTATGCCGCGCCGAAAGCCGGGGCGAAGTATGAGTCGATCGACGATGTCCCGAAAGAGATTCTCGAGACTTATGAAAAGCTTGGCATCCCTTTGCGTGAGGCGGAAGTCTTGCTGGGCGTCGAAGGGGCCGCTGAAACGGCCATCGATGCGCGCACGGAAGCTGAGCGCCCAAAAGTTGCCGTGGATGCTGTCTTCGACTCTGTCTCTGTGGCAACCACATTCCGCGAAGAGCTAAAGAAAGCGGGCGTGATCTTCATGTCCATTTCTGAAGCCGTGCATGAGCATCCAGAGCTGGTGAAGAAATATCTCGGCACTGTGGTCCCGCAATCCGACAATTATTTCGCGACGCTGAACAGCGCCGTCTTCTCTGACGGGACGTTTGTCTATGTCCCACCCGGCGTGCGCTGCCCGATGGAGCTCAGCACTTATTTCCGGATGAATGCTGAGAATACCGGCCAGTTTGAACGCACGCTAATCGTCGCGGACAAAGGCGCCTATGTCTCTTATCTTGAAGGCTGTACCGCCCCGATGCGCGATGAGAACCAACTCCATGCCGCTGTGGTTGAGCTGGTCGCGCTCGAAGATGCTGAGATCAAATATTCGACCGTGCAAAACTGGTGGCCCGGCGACGAAGACGGCAATGGCGGGATCTATAATTTCGTGACCAAGCGCGGCGATTGCCGTGGCGCCCGTTCGAAGATTAGCTGGACGCAAGTGGAAACCGGTTCAGCGGTGACTTGGAAATATCCAAGCTGCGTCCTGCGCGGGGATGACAGTGTCGGTGAGTTCTATTCCATCGCGGTGACCAATGGACGCCAGATGGCCGATACCGGTACGAAAATGATTCATCTCGGCAAGCGCACGCGCTCGCGGATCATTTCCAAAGGCATCAGTGCGGGCAAATCCGACAACACCTATCGCGGCTTGGTTTCGGTCAATAAGAAAGCCGATCAGGCGCGCAACTTCACACAATGTGACAGCCTCCTGATTGGTGATCGCTGCGGCGCGCATACGGTGCCTTATGTCGAGAACCGGCGCGCAGATGCGCAGCTCGAGCACGAAGCAACGACCACGAAACTCTCTGATGATCAGCTCTTCTATGTCCGCCAACGTGGCATCGGCGAAGAAGAGGCGGTGGCGCTCTTGGTGAACGGCTTTGTTCGCGAAGTGCTGCAGGAGCTGCCCATGGAGTTCGCTGTCGAAGCCCAGAGCCTTCTTAAAGTGAGCCTCGAAGGCAGCGTCGGTTAGCGCTTTACACGCTCCAGCCGTTCCGCGGCTTTCAACTCATCGATCAGGCGTTTGAGGCGAGGCGGCATCGGCTCGTTTAAGACAGATAGATATTCGGCGCGGAGTTTTTCGCGGGTCTTACGATCGCAGTCTAAAATCATCGTTTTGCGCTTTCGCGAAGTCATACGTGACCCATCCGGTGGTTGTGTTGATCGTATAGACGCGATCGCGATGACATAGGGTGAAAATACCATCACGTTCTTGTGACCAGTGCTTTGCGGCCTAAGGCGCTGATTCGGACAGCCCTCAAACACACGTCAAAATTGTGCTATGCTCCCACAAGGGAGGACGAGTTATGACATTCAAAAATCTCTTACACGCCAGCGCCGGGTTGAGCCTATTGGCGCTGTCTTCATGCGTCACAGAAGAGGCCACGCAAAGTGAAAACGAAGCCAAACCATTTATCGATCCGGTGACGCTCTCGCAGAGCATGTGTAGTGGAAAAAGCCCTCAGCCGGTTGCCATTCAAGAGCCGAGCGAAATTGCGGCAAGCTTCAATTATGACAAACCGTTCCGACTGCCGGGCGATGTGGTTGAGCACTTCCATTTCCCAATCTCGACCGCCAGCCGGGAAGCCCAGCTCTGGTTCGACAATGGCATGGCGCAAATGGCGAACTTCAATCATGACGAAGCCATTGCCGCCTTCCGCAAAGCCCAGGCCAGCGATCCCGGTTGCGCTATGTGCTATTGGGGCGAGGGGCTCTCTTTTGGCAGCAATATCAACTATCCATTCGACCCTAATCGCGGGGCGGCGGGTCTCATCGCCGCGCAAACCGCAGTGTCGAAAAATACCGGCACCAATGACCGCGAGTCTGCCCTCATCGCGGCGCTCGCCACGCGCTATAGCGAGTTGGACACCAATGCCGTGGTCGAAAATGCGGGCGATTATGCCGACGCCATGGACGCCGTCGCGCGGCAATTCCCAGCCGATAAGTTCATTCTATCCCTGGCCGCTGAAGCGAATATGGACACCCAGCCTTGGGACTATTGGCAGGCCGGTGGCCGAGAACCGAAAGGACGCACCGCACGGACATTGGAAATGATCGAGACGGCGCTCAATTTCGATCCGAACTTTGCGCCCGCCATTCATCTCTACATCCACATCAAAGAGTCGTCCGTCGATCCATTTGGCGCGGAGCCTTATGCTGACCGTCTGGCGGCGCAGTCGCTTGGGGTCGGGCACCTCATCCATATGCCGTCGCACATCTATTTGCGGCTCGGCCAATGGAAGAAGTCGCAAGTCGCCAATGTCGCCGCCATCGCCGCCGATGAGGCCTATATAGCGGGCAGCGAGAACGCGGATATTTATGGCGCGATTTACTATCCGCATAATGTCCACTTTGTCGTCGCAAGCTCGCAATATGCGGGCGACAAGGCGACGGCTATGGAAATGGCGGAAAAAGTCGCGGCTGTGGCGACGCTCGACCCGGACGGGTTCGATCCGTTTGCCGAGCACATTGCTGCCTCGAAACTCTTCACTGATTTGCTCTTTGCGGGGGATGAAGCTGTCCTCGGCATGGCCGAGCCGGCGCCAGGGCATCTCTATATGCGCACCGCTTGGCACTATGCCCGCGGCACAGTATTGGCGCGGCAAGGCAACATTGCTGATGCTCTGGCCGAGCATGCTGCGATCGAGGCTTTGAAGGGCGCAGAGGGTCTTAGCGACTATACCGATCTGTTCGGTGTCCCCATGCCGGGGATTATGGACGTCGCTAGCCTCACTTTAGAGGGCCGTATACTTGCCGGTCAAAACGATCTTGAAGGCGCCATTGATCGGTTGGAATCGGCGTCCGCTGCTGAAGCGAGCCTGCCATACTTTGAACCGACCTGGTGGTATTATCCAACGCGTCAAACGCTCGGCCCGGTCATATTGGCGGTCCATGAGCAGATACATGCCGAGC
>JBCBDI010000188.1:0-5086 GCA_038529885.1 Pseudomonadota bacterium | reverse complement strand
AATGCCGGAGCAATATAAGCGCTATTTGGTCAATGGATTGCGCGAAGCCTTTGACCAAATAGCGCTTATATTGCTCCGGCATTTGATCGCCGCGCGAGGCAATCAAGACGAAGGTCGGCGGGCGGGCTTTGATTTGCGCCATATAGCGCGGCTTGATCCGCTTGCCCTGTACACTTGGCGGCGGATTGCGTTCGATCATATAACGCAGCCAGCGATTGAGATCGCCGGTCTTCACGCGGGCGCACCAATCATCATAGGCCTTCGCCACGGCGGGCATGAGGCGCTCCACCCGCTTGCCGGTGAGCCCAGACAGAGTCACCAAGGCGGCGCCTTTGGCTTGCGGCAAATGCTCTTTCAAGCGCCGCTCAAGCTCTTTCATCGCCATGCCGTGATTTTTGATCGTATCCCATTTCGAGATCACGAAGACGACGGCCCGGCCTTCCCTCAAAGCGAGGTCTGCGATTTGCAGGTCTTGCTTTTCGAAAGAGTCTTCAGGCTCCATGACCAGCGCGACAACATCCGCATATTTCAACGAACGCACTGTCTCGCCGGTCGACATTTTTTCCAGCCGTTCTTGGACTTTTGACTTTCGTCGCAGACCCGCCGTGTCGACCAGGCGCACTTCGCGGCCTTCCCAGGTCCAGCGCAGCGTCACCGAGTCCCGTGTAATGCCCGCTTCTGGCCCCGTGAGCATCCGCTCTTCGCCGACCAATTGGTTGATCAAAGTCGACTTTCCGGCATTCGGTCGCCCGACAATGGCAAGCCGGATGGGACGGGTTTTGACCTCAGCTTTTGCCGCTTCGATCTCTTCGCCTTCGGCTTCGTCATCAATGCCCGCTTGCTCCAGCGCCGCGCTCAGTTTGCTCTCATTGAGAAACGGGTCGTCCATATCGAGGCCTTCGAGCTGGTCGAGAATGCCATGATTGAAACTGTCTTGTTCTTCGACCTCTTCCTCTTTGAGGGCTTCGAGGAAGGCTTCTTCGCCTAGAGCTTCGCGGATCCCCGCATAGAGATCTGACAAACCCTCACCATGCGCGCCGGAGAGACCGACCGGTTCGCCGAGCCCGAGGTTCCAGGCCTCTAGCAAGCCGTCATCGCCAGCGCGGCCTTCAGCTTTATTGGCGGCAAGAACAATCGGCATATCGGCCCTGCGCAAGAGCTGCGCGAAGCGTTCATCCATCGCCGTCACACCGACGCGCGCATCAATGAGAAAGAGCGCGAGCTCGGCTTCTCGGATCGCAATCTCGGTTTGGGCGCGCATGCGGGCTTCAAGTGAGCCATCATTGACGTCTTCGAACCCGGCAGTGTCGATCAAAATGAGCGGCAGATCGGCGAGGCGTCCTTCGGCTTCCTTGCGATCGCGCGTGACCCCTGGCTGATCGTCAACCAGCGCCAATTGCTTACCGGCGAGGCGGTTAAACAGCGTGGACTTGCCCACATTGGGGCGTCCGACAATCGCGATTTTCAACGGCATGGCGCGCCTCGATTAGAATGGGTGCGCGCCCTTTTGGTCTTAGCGGATGGCAATCAGACGCGCGTCATCGGTGAGAACAATCAGTTTGTCCTGAACAGCAATCGGCTCGATATAGACAGGATCGCCAAGTTTCAAGCGGTCAGTCTCATCTCCGGTCTGCGGATCAAAGGCGATCAGTTCCCCTCTGGACGAGGCGATCAAGATCCGATTGTTCGCCACCATAGGTCCCGCATAGGTCACCCGGCCCTTTTGCTTTTTGGTGTTTTTGAACTTTTCAAGCTCAGTCACCCAAACGACTTGTCCAGTGCCGGCTTTGATACAAGCAAGCTCCGCATCGACGCCGACAATGAAAATATACTCGCCCGCCAAGGCTGGGGCTTGCGTCGTGCCGATCGGTTGTTGCCAAACGCGGTTGCCGGTCCGGCCATCGATCGCGGCGAAGACGCCAGACTGGCTTGCGGCAAAGACAAGACCGCCGCCAAGGATGGGCCGCGCGCCAATATCATTGATCGAGGAGATCGGCGTGAATTGCCCGACGCTTGCCAGCGCCTCACTCCAAAGACGCCGCCCGTTTGACGCAAGATACGCAATCACTTCGCCTGACGAGTATGGCGCGACCACAATGTCCTCAACCGCCGCGACACTTGGAGACCCCAAGACGCGTGCTGTTTCAGCGATCGCTTGGTCAGACCAAAGCGTCGTGCCGGTCTCGAGATCGAGCGCCAGAACTTCATTATTGTTGGACGAGACAAAGACGCGGCCATCTTTAATCGTTGGCGAGCCGGTCATCGGCGCCTCGGTTGAGGTCCGCCAAAGCTCGGTGCCATTGGTGGCGTCAAAGGCAGCAACGAAACCATAGCCACTGGCAACAACCAGCGTATTGCCTTCCAGCCCGATACCAGAGCCAATGCCGGTATTGTCACGGCGGGCACCAGAATCGATCCGCTCACTCCAGATACGGCGACCATTGCTGGCATTGGTTGCGACAATCATCTGCCGCGCATCAATTGTGTAAATCGTATCGGCGGAAGCCACTGGGGGTGTGGTCAGCGCCGACTTGCGGTCGGAGCCATTGCCGACATTCGCGCGCCAAGCAATGTCCAAATTCGCCGCCACATTGATATGGCCTGTGGCTTTGCTTGCCCGGCTGCCAGCCTGCGGCCAGCCTTCCGTGAGGTCCCGCATCTCTGCGAGATTGACGATCTCGCTAACAAGGTCCGGATCGGGTTGCAGGCTTTCATCGCCCAACACCATGGTGATCCGGCCTTCTTTTTCGAGCGCCTCTTCGGCTTCGCGGCGCTCACGGCCAAGATCGAGAATAGAGCACGCTGTCAGCACCAAACAGGACGCTGAGATCAATCCAAGTCTAATCACGTTTCGGGTGCTCATTCAGGCGACTCCTCAGTTTCAATCGGCGCTTCTGTTTCGCTCGGAAGCGCCTCTGGCTCAGCCTCGTCTGGTGTGTCCACCTCTGCGCTGATTGGGGGCAAAGCCGCAAGGGCTTGTTCTGCTCTGGTAATCACGCCCGGTGGCACATTTTGGGCAATTCGAAGGAAAGTGAACTCACGGCGGGCATAATCGACATCGCCTTCTTGGAGGGCTTTGGCGGCCAGCAATTCTGAAGCAAGCGCCCCAAAGGCGCTTTGATCCTCAAGAATCGGCGCCAGGAAGGCTTCAAGGTCTGCGCGGCTTGATGTGTCGGCTTTCAGATAAGCGGCTTTGATCAGAGCGAGCTTTTGAGTGGGGTCCGTCGCCTCTCCAATCACGCCCTCTAAGACTTCCGCCGCAGCGATCGCATCGCCATTTCCGTCCAGGCGAACGCCTGCGAGATAATGTGCAGCCACAGTCGAAGGCGCAATGCCATCTGCCACGATGGAAGAGAGGTCTGTCGCTGCCGCTTCATAGTTGCGCGCATCGACTTCGTTCAGGGCCGCTTCTAAGCGCGCCGCGTTCTTCTCGACCGTTTCAGCCGCTTGCACCTGTAGATATTCATTGAGCGCCACACCACCAATGATGAGCGCCGCGCCGAGATAAGCGAAAATGCCATATCGCTTCCACAGTTTGGACACGCGATCCTGGCGTAAGCCTTCTTCGACTTCTTCAAAAATATCAGCCAATTACATACTCTCCAAAGGCGCGTTTCGAGCCGGATTGGCGCACCCTAGCCGCGCCGCCTCGCGCCCGCAACGGACAAGGTTAGCTCTTCGCAGTTTTCGACAGTTTGTAGGTTTGCGCTTCGCCCGGAAACGCGCGTGATTTGACCTCATCGGCATAGGTGATCGCAGCGTTTTCGATCGTGCTTTTTAGGTCGGCATTCTTTTTGACAAATTTCGGCACCCAATCGGTCATGCCGAGCAGGTCATTGGTCACCAGAATTTGCCCATCACAGCCAGCTGACGCGCCAATGCCAATGGTGGGGCAGCTGACGGCGCTGGTAATCTTGTCTGCAAGTTCCGGCGCGACGCCTTCAACGACGATGGCGAACGCGCCAGCTTCGTCGGCGGCGATCGCTTCTTCAATCGCTTTGTCCCACTCGGCGTCCGTGCGCCCTTTGGCACGGAACCCGCCATCGACATTGATCGCTTGCGGGCGCAGGCCGACATGTCCCATGACAGGAATCCCGCGCTCGACCATGTGATTGATCTGCGCAGCGGCGTACGCCCCACTTTCTATTTTGACCGCATGGCACCCGGTCTCTTTCATGATCCGAGCCGCATTCAAAAACGCCTGGTCCGAATTGGTCTCGTAGGACCCGAACGGCATGTCGACGACGACGAAGGCCTGTTTGGAGCCGCGCATCACGGCCTGCCCGTGCAAGATCATCATCTCCAGCGAGACCCCGACCGTGGACGGCAATCCATGCACCACCATGCCAACGCTGTCGCCAACCAAGAGGATGTCGCAATGCGGGTCGAGAATGCCAGCAACCACCGCATCATAAGCGGTCAAACACACCAGTGGGTCGCCGCCCTTGGCTTTTGCGATGTCTTTAACGGTTTTCCGTCGAACCTGAGTCTGAGCGGACATAGCGGTCCCCTAATCTACTTTATGCGCTCGCTTGTTATCAGACAGGGTCAGCCTCGCAAGGCAGCACATGCGCTCGCGCTAGGCGATCACGCGGACCCCGAACAGGATTGGGTGCAACCAAAACGCCAGTGCCGCCCATGCCCCCAGACCTGCCATCACGGAAACACCGTCCATTGGCGCGCTCAAAGTCACCTCAGAACCAGGCCCATTATCACCGCGCTTTTTGACCATGATCCGGTCGAAAACGGCATAAGCCAGGAAACTGCCAAACAAGATGACAGAGTTCAGCTCGCCATTGGCCAGGAAATGCCCCAGCGCCCAAATTTTGATCGATAGAAGCATCGGGTGCTTGCTGACTTTTTTGATGTGGCCTGCCGGAAGCTGAGAGGCGACGAGCAGAATCAGCGCCGGGATCATCAAGACCAGGTTTAAATGTTGCGCCCAGATTGGCGGCGTATAGAGCAGACCTGCCCCACGCGCGGCGCCAAACCCGTACACAATCATCACAAATCCGGCCAACGAGATGAGGCTGTACAGGCCCATATAGGGGCCCTCTCCAAGCCGCTGTCTTAGATCAGAATCAGG
>JBCBDI010000187.1:0-5100 GCA_038529885.1 Pseudomonadota bacterium | reverse complement strand
CGAAGGGGCCACTACTCGCCATTCAAAGCCGGATCGCCAAGCGCATTGAGTGGGTCAGCGACAAGATTGTGCGCCGCGGCGTGAGATTTGTCGCGCGCTGGCGCTATGCCACGGTCGGCGGAGCGGTGGCCTTCTTTATCCTCTGTATGAGCCTGGTCAGCAGCGGCCTCGTGAAATTCATCTTCTTCCCCAATATCGAAGGCAACGACATCTCAGCCAGTCTGGTCATGCCGGAAGGGACGCCTTTCGAGCGCACCGATGAGGCGATGACAAAAATCGTCGACGCGGCCTTTGCTGTAGCTGAGCGCGCCAAAACAGAGCGCGGAGAAGATCTCTTCCTCTCAGTCGCGCTCACGGTCGGCGGAAATGCAGGGCAGGGCGGTGGGCCTTTCGGAAGTACGGGGTTCTCAGCGTCTGAAAATATCGGCCAAGTTCAAATCGAGCTTATTCCATTCGGCACGCGGCGCATGTCAGTCACCGAAATTCAGCGGGCTTGGCGCGCCGAGCTTGGAAAAATCGAGGGCGCCGAACGGCTGTCCTTCGGCGGGTCAATCGGCAATTTCGGTGCCGACATCGAGTATGAGCTCGCACACTCAAATGAAGACACGCTGATCGCAGCTGCGGACGCTCTAAAAGCCGAAATCGAGCGACTGCCGGGCGCCAACCAAGTCGAGGACAGTTTTGATCTCGGCAAACGCCAGCTCGTTTTTGAGCTGACCGATGCTGGTCGCGCAGCCGGCCTCACCCCGAGCGATATTGCGCGGCAAGTCCGGCAAACCTTTTTCGGGGAAGAAGTCCAGCGCATTCAACGCGGCCGCGAAGAAGTTCGCGTGTTCGTCCGCTATCCTGAAGCTGCGCGCCAGACTTTGGACACGCTCAATCAAATGCGGATCCGCCTCAATGATGGCAGCAGCGTCCCGCTCTATACGGTTGCGCAAACCACAGAAAGCCGGGCTTATTCCTCCATCAATCGGATTGATGGCCGCCGGATCGTGACCGTGACCGCAGATATTGATGAAGGGATCAGCACGCCAACGGTCGCCAATGAGCAGATTATGAGGGAGATCATACCCCGTCTCATGCAGACCTATCCGGGCCTGAAATCCACGCAGGCCGGTGCAAGCCGAGACCAGAACGAGGAGCTTGGCGCATTGGGGCAGGCATTCCTCATCGTCTTGCTGATCATCTTCGCTTTGGTGGCGACGCAATTGCGTTCCTATCTCCAACCTCTGGCGATCATTGTGGCGATCCCGCTCGGCATGGCCGGGGCGATTCTCGGACACTTTGTGCTCGGCTATGCTCTGTCCTTCGTCTCGATCTTCGGAATTGTCGCGCTAGCGGGCGTCGCAGTGAACGCGTCAGTCGTCTTGGTCGACCTCTATAACAAATATCGTCTGGACGGCATGGACGCTGTTACCGCTGCTGCGGATGCTTCGGCGCGACGCTTCCGACCGATCCTTCTGACGACGCTGACCACGGCGCTCGGCCTTGGGCCATTGCTGTTTGAGACCAGCCCGCAAGCGCAATTCTTGATCCCCATGGGTGTTAGCTTGGGCTTCGGTATCGTCATATCGGGATTCATGGTCTTATTCGTCACCCCCGCGGTGACGCTCATCATCGAGGATTTGCGAAACTTGCCAGAGAGCTTGAGCAAACTTTTTAGCCGCGGTGAGGAATTGGGAGGACCTGCAGAATGAGCCAAGTGATTGACGCTGAGCCGCAAAGCAAACGCGAGCAACAAAAAGAAGCCAAGCGCGCCGCTGTACTTGATGCCGCGCTGAGGGTGTTTTCGCGGGTCGGCTTCGCGGCCGCTAAAATGGATGATGTGGCAGAAGAAGCCGGTGTCTCCAAAGGCACGGTCTATCTCTATTTCGACTCCAAAGAGCAACTCTTCGAAGAAGTGGTCAAAGCGACCATGGTGCCGATTTTAAACCAGGGCGTCGCCAACCTGGCGGAACCAGGCAAAACGGCCACGGAACGCCTCAAGCGTCACCTCAAATTCTTCTATAGCAAGATATTGGACAGTGACCGGCGCAATGTGATGCGGCTCATTATGGCTGAGGGGCCGAATTTTCCGCATCTCGCTGAGTTTTATCACGCCAACATTCTATCGCGCGGACATGGCCTCATTCGAGCAATCATCGAAGACGGCGTAGAGCGCGGCGAGTTTCGTAACATGCCGGATCATGGCCTGGCGCAAAACGTCGTTGCCGGCGCCCTCGTGGCCGGGGTTTGGAAATTGGTGTTCGACCAGTTTCAGCCGCTCGATCTTGATGCCTATTTCGATACGCATATCGATCTGATTTTGAATGGCCTCAAAGCCTAAGCTGCGATCAAGATTGACAAGGACCACCGGACCGACGAGACCGCGATCTCAGGTTTGGCTCGGAGAATCAGATTGAGCGAAGTCATTTGCGTTGCGCCCACCGGATGTATGCTCGGCGAAGGCCCGCTCTGGAGCCCGAGCGAAGGTTTTCTCTGGTGGGTGGATATCAAGCGCGCCAAGCTGCACCGGCACAATCCGAAAACCGGCAATACGCGCCGATATGATTTGCCCATCCATGCCAGCGCCCTGGCGCTCGCCGATGGTGGACTGATCATGATCGGGGACCGAGAGGTCGGTCGCTATGACACGGCGACAGAGCATTATGAAAAAGTCGCGGACATCCATGAGCCTGAAGGGTTTCGTACAAATGATGCTGGCATTGCGCCAGATGGCAGCCTCTGGTTCGGCACAATGGACGATGCACAGATGCTTCCAGAGGGGCAATATTATCGCTTAGCGCCTGATATGACGGTCGACCGGATCGGACTGCCGGAAGTGCTGGTCACCAATACGATGAAATTCTCGCCGGACGGAAAAACCTTTTACACGTGCGATAGCGCCGAGCAGATGATCCTGGCCTTCGATCACGCGCCTGAAACCGGCGCGCTGTCCAATCGCCGAGTGTTTGCCTCGACGCTGGAAGCGGGATGCTATCCCGATGGCTCAGCGGTCGACCAAGACGGTTATCTCTGGAACGCGCAATGGGCAGGCTCGCGGGTGGTTCGCTATGCGCCGGATGGCAGTCTTGACCGGGTCGTTTCTCTGCCCGTCTCTCGCCCGACCAGCTGCGCCTTTGGTGGTCCGGATCTGACCACGCTTTACATCACGACGGCCCGCGCCGAGCTAAGCGATGCAGCGCTCGACCGCCAGCCTATGGCGGGCAGTCTGTTTGCTTTGGATGTCAGCGTGCCGGGCGTTCCGGTCCCCGAATTCGGTGATTCTTAGCGGCGCAATGCTTGCCAAATCCAGTCATTGCACCCAAGTGACTTCACAAGCGCGCGAATGCGCATTATGGACGCGGTTTACCCCAAAAGTCAGGACCTCAAGACAATGGCCGACACGGACAAAAAGAAGAGCGTTGGGCCGATTACCTTCGCCCGTCAGGTAGAAGCCGAGGGACGTAAAGTCACTTGGACCTCTACGCCTGAAACCATCCAAGCGACGATCATGGTTGTCGTTATGTCGATCATCGTCGCTCTGTTCTTGTTCCTGTCTGACCAGTTCATCTCAATGGTGATCCGCTGGATCACCGGTCTCGGCAGCTAGACCACTTATTTAAGGAGCGCTTCGCCCATGGCTGAGGCTAAATGGTACATCGTCCACGCTTATTCCAACTTCGAGAAGAAGGTGGCCCAGGCGATCCGTGATCAGGCTGCGATGAAAGGCCTGGACGAGATGATTGAAGACCTCGAAGTGCCGACCGAAGAGGTTGTCGAGGTTGTCCGCGGCAAAAAGAAGACGATCGAACGTCGCTATTTCCCGGGCTACGTTTTGATGAAGGCAAAACTGACCGATGATGTCTATCACTTGGTCAAAGACACGCCGAAAGTGACCGGCTTCCTCGGCGCCGATGGCGGTAAGAAGCCGCTGCCAGTGCCTCAGCGCGAAGTCGACCGCATTCTCGGTACGTCTGATGAGCCGATAGAGGAACGTCCAAAGCCAACCGTGGTTTACGAGATTGGCCAAGAAGTGCGCGTCAACGAAGGCGCCTTCCAAGGCTTCGAGGGCACAGTCGAAGAGTTCGATCCAGAAACGGGCCGCATGAAGGTGAACGTGTCTATCTTCGGACGCGCCACGCCCGTGGACCTGGACTTTACCCAAGTCGACAAAATCGCTTAAGCGACCGCTGCGAATTGCCAGTTAGAACGAGGCATGCTTGGTCTTAGGCCAAGATGAAGGCAACTGCGCACCCACGGCCATATCAGCCCAATGACCGAGACGTATTTGTGTCTTACACAACGCGTGACAAAGAGGTTGAGGCTGCGTCTGAATTGGCAGAACAGCTCAACACGGCGCTGAAACGAGAAGGGCTCGGCGCAACAGTGCGCCGACGCATCTGGTGGGACAAAGACCAGATTGGCAGCTTTGAAGGCTCATCCGGGCGTTTGGCACAAATTCTCCGAGCCGGCATTGTCGAAGCGCGATGCTTGGTGAGTATTCAAACAGCAACTTACCGAAACGCGCCTTGGTGTCACTTCGAATGCGACACGGCGCGGGCGTTTGGCGTGAAAATTATTGATGTCCGGCCTGATGATCTTGAGTTGGCGGCCCGTCTGAAACAGGTGATCGAAAGCATCAGAGACGCCATACACAAGTCTGGGGCGCCGGATACATTGGGGTTTCGCGGAGACGCCTCCGCGTCGTTGATCCCGATCAGTTCGGATGAAGCGCTGGTCGCCTGCGCGCTCGGAGCGACCCATGGCACAGAGCCCGAGGTGCGCGACTATTGGAAGACGGGCTTGGAGCAAGCTCAGGTGAGAGGCTGGCGGCGTCCTCGGATCGAGTTTCAAGACTTTGCGCCCTCGCATTTTGGATATCATCTATTGTCCGGGGCGACCTTGATCGATTTGCGCGAGGCGGAAAGGATCGCCCATCGCAACGACACACATGATTTTGACGGGGTCTACTGGACCGATCGATTCTTCGGTCGAACGACGCGTGCGAATATTCGAGCGTTATTGCCGCTCGATATCGGGCCGCTGAAGAAGATGCGCCCTCATATGGAGGATATGATCTAGCGGTCGCTGAGCTCAGAGCTGATCGATCAGGCGTTG
>JBCBDI010000186.1:0-5170 GCA_038529885.1 Pseudomonadota bacterium | reverse complement strand
GTCGCCAAAGCCTTGAATCAGCGCTTCTTGCAGCTTGGCCGGGCTGAGCACGCCTTTAAAGCGCTTGTCTTCAACAATGATACAGCCGCGCTTGATCAGCGCGTTGAGCTGGTCGCCCGCTTTGGCGACGAAATCGTGAACTGTGGTGCCAGCTTTGAGGATCAGCGCGCGGGCCGTGACCAGATCGCCAATCGGCATGCTCTGCTGCGCTTCGCTGGCGGCGCTGACAGCAAACTCGAACGCACTGTTGCGGCTGATCAATCCTGCCGGGCGTTTATCCCGCACGAGGATGAAATATTGCGCAGATCCATCGCTCTGGAACATCTCGACCACATGCGACAGCGGCGCAGCGGCGGAGATCGGTCGTGCTTTTTCAACAAAATCGCCCAGAAAGACAGGCATATTTTGCCCCCATACTCTACTCGTGAGTATGAGAAATTGCCCGCAATTCCTTTACGGCTTGCAAACTGCCGAGAAAAAAACTGCGATTAGATTTCGCTGTGATGGGTCACAATCTTGCTAACGAGACCGTATTTCACCGCTTCTTCGGCGCTCATCCAGTGGTCGCGGTCGGTGTCTTCGACGATCTTTTTCAGCGGCTGACCTGTGGCTTCGGCGAAGATTTTATTCAAACGCTCGCGCATACGCACGATCTCGCGAACTTGGATCTCAACGTCTGAGGCCTGGCCACCGACGCCGCCGCGGGGCTCGTGAAGCAGGAAGCGGGTATTCGGCAGAGCGTAGCGGTTTTCTTTCTTCGCCGCCGAATAGATCAGCGCGCCTGCACTTGCGACCCAGCCAGAGCCCAGCACTTTCACCGGTGCGCCGACAAATTTGATCATGTCATGGATCATGTCACCTGACTCGACGTGGCCGCCCGGCGAAGAGATGACCAGAAGGATCGGGTCAGAACTGTCAGAGGCCAGCGCCAGAAGCCGCTCGCACACGCGCCGTGCCAGCTTATCGTCGACCCCACCGGTCAGCATGATCGTGCGAGCGTTAAACAGCGCTTCTTCCAGAAACGCGTTGGGTTCGCTCATTGGGTTGGCGTCGGTTTCGTCATCGAGGCGTGCCATGAATACTCCGAATAAATCCTAAGACTGCGATTTGAGGTGCGTGGGGCCTCTGGTCAAGCAGAGAGATGCCTATTTTGTGTGGGTAACCGTTAATCCTAAGAATTCAACGATCTCTTCAGGCTCTGGATCGCTGTCTGCCGCTTCCATCGCCTCGACCAAAGCGACGGTAATAGGTTCTGGCGGGCTCATCGCCACGCGCAAGCTGCCGCCCTCTTCTAAGAAATTTGCCAAAGCGGTCATCCAGGGATCGGCGGGCTCAAATTCTTGGCGCACGATCGGCTTCATGCCGATGATCCCATTCACTGCCAACATGCGCAGCTGAGCGGCGTCATTATAGGTCAACATGGCCATGCCCTCTTGGTCGGGAAAGGCCTGACCAATCGCGTGCAGCATATCGAAGAGATTGGTCAATCCACCAATATCGTTGAGTTCGATCTTCAACTCGCGAAACGCGAAGTCTGATTTGAAGGCGGCTTCAAACGCCTCTTCAGGGTCATCAAAGTCAAACAGAGCTGCCATTTTGGCGGGCGTTGAAAATCCAAGATCCACCGCCGTTGAGCCAGAGAACGCGTCAGCAAATTGGCTCTTCTCGCGATAAGTCATATCGCCCGAAGTTTCGTCCCAGGTCAGATTGAGGGAAATGTCGCCGCAGAAGCAGTCAAATCCATATTCCTTAGTCTTCGCGAGCAGGGTTTGGAGATCCTCGGTTGTGAACTCACCGTCCATGTCTGCGGCGAGTTCATCGGCCATAACCTCAAACAGATTGGCAAGGTTGTAGCCCGTATCGGTCAGGCTGAATTTGAACTCTGTCGGCAACAACCAATGGAAGTCGGTGTCGAGGCCAAATTCAGCGACTTTGAACAGCGTCTTGCCATCGAGATCGATCGTATAATCCGACATTTTCATGCGCCCGAAATCCATGAAATCGGCTTCATCGCTGGCGGGCATTTCCCAATTGGCTAAGGCTTCCATGGCCCTGGAAAGCCGCACGCCGGAATGCTCTGTCAGCGCGACACCGCCGGTCATCGGGATGCTTTTCATAGCCGCTTCATCAAACGGGTCTGCCGGAAAGGGGAGGCTACCGATAAACGTCGCGTCCCAGCCGCCGGAATAGTCCAGATCGCCGCGATTATAGCCTTTCAGACCGGCCAGAGGCATGGTCATGTCCATGCTCATCGAGACGCCATCCATTTGCATCTCATAATCGGCCTGGAGGTTTTCATAGACGATCGCGTCGAAGCGAAAGGCCCGCGCAAAGGCGCCAATCTGCTGAAAGCCTGCGCGAAGCTCCGCATCCATGTCATTGGCCGGGAAGAGCAGCGCTGGGTCGAACTCATCTTCCGCCAGTTCCCCCAGTTCCGCCTCTTCTTCCGGCGCTTCAACGGGGTCCGGCTTGGCATAGACGAAAGGCTCAAACGTGAAGCCATCGATCAGCAGCGCGTCGAGACTGAAATTATAGCTCAAGGCATCCAGGACATCGCTATTGTAGACCTCAGAGCCGTCGATCGGCGTCAGCTCGTCTAGGGCTTCAATATAGCCGTCCATGAAGAAGCGGCTCATCGCGTCCATTCCAACCGATTTCACACCGCGCAACTCGATGCGGTCTGCAACCTTGGCCGTTGCGTCCAAATTGCTGCCAGCGATCCGCTGCACAATCGCATCTGGGTCAAAGCCATAGAACAAGACTTCATCGGCCTGCAGGCCCACGCCCTCGCCTTCAAGGTCATAGACGATGGCAAAATCTTCAACGCGCGTGGCGCCGGTTTCGGGTACCAGCGAGACCGCGCCGGTTTCGAGGCTGACCCCGTCTGGCAGGCTGGCAAAAGCCGCGGCGAAATCGACGGGCTCGGTTGCGAGCGCCGCTGGCGCCGGAAAGGGCTCCGACAGGAGCGATTGAAAATAGACCCGCTCGCCAGAGCTTTCTGCAGCCGTCACGGCCTCCGTCGGTGTATCGGTCGCGGTTTGCCCGCACGCTGCGATCATTACACCCAGTCCTGAAACCAGGCCAAACTTTCTCACTGTATCAAACATCAGGGCCTCCTTAATGTCCCTCAAAGGCCATGAGGGAGATGACGTCGACACCATGCCCTTTGAGGCGGTCGGCCCCGCCTAGGTCTGGCAAATCGACTAAAAATGTTGCGGCAACCACCTCCGCTTCGGCGCGGCGCAAGAGCTTTAGCCCGGCTTCGGCGGTGCCACCTGTGGCGATCAAATCATCGACCAGAAGCACTTTGTCGCCGCTCTTCAGCGCATCTGTGTGCATATGCAGCTCATCGGTTCCGTATTCGAGTTCATAGGTCTCGCTAAAGGTCTGCCAGGGCAGTTTCCCGGGTTTGCGCAGCGCCGTGAACCCCGCATCGAGCTCAATCGCGAGCGCGCCGCCGAGAATAAAGCCACGTGCATCAATGCCCGCGACTTGATCAATGCTTTGCCCTCGAAACGGCGCAGCCATGGCGGCAATCGCGGCTTTGAACGCGTCAGGATGCGCCATCAATGTGGTCACATCCCGAAACAAGATCCCCGGTTTTGGATGATCGGGGATGGTGCGAATATATTGTTTGAAATCCATAGACCTAATGCACTGAACCTGAGCTGGGAGGCTTTTGATCGGGGCCGAGTTCGGGCTCAGGGTCAATGGTTTCGGGCTCAGCCGTAGGCGCATCTGTTGCGATTGCCTCTGCTTCAGGCGCTTCTGGAGCAGGCTCGGACAGGGTTTCTGGCGCGGCTTCGACCTTTTCCGGTTCTGCTTCAGGCTCAGGCGCGGCCTCAACCACGGGCTCAAGCTCGGGTTCCGGTTCGGGCGCGGGTTTCGGCTTGCGCTTCCAGAACGGAGCGTTCGGATCGGCTTTGCGATCATATTGCATCGCATAGAACTCGCTCGCCGTATGCGACAGCGGGCGAGGCGTGAGCGTCATCCCAAGCTCGCGCAAGCGTTCGACCACCGCATCGCGCAGGTGCAGGCCTGGCAATAGATCTGAGCGGAATTGATTGGCTTTCATCCAGTCGCGCACATGCCAGCTGCGGGTGGATGGGGCTTGGTCCGGCATCTGGCCCTTATGCACAGTCCACAAATAGAGCGTCGCGATGGAGCTGATCACCGCGTCTACCGCAACATTTGCGGGGATAGAGATATCGCTGCCCTGTCGGAAGGCTTCGCGCATGGAGTTCTTATGCGCCCCCAAAGCATTGTAATTGTCGCGCATCATGGTGAGGCTTTTGCGATCGACCTCGGTCGGGCGCGCAAGGAAAGAATCGAGCTGGGAATGCACAACCGGAACGAGCTGTACATCGCTATGCACAGAGCCATCTGCGACCCCGGCCAGTTCTTTCATCATGCGCTTGAGATTGGCCTCGAGTTCGTGGCCTATTCCAGCAAGCGCAACCTTTTCCGTGTCTCGCAGCCGGTCCATCCAGCGCCAGGCGGTCCAGGCGAGATAGCCCATCGCCGCGGTCAGCACCCACAAGCCTGAGGTTAGGAACGTTTGAAAAGTCGCGTCCGACATCATCTTTCCCCTTTTTAACGTGTGTAGCAAAGCTCATCGCGCTCTGCCACTTGCAAATCGCTAAGGTGGGATTCGCACATAATTGTGTCGAAGACGGTGAGCGTGGCTAGACTGCGACCGGCGCCTTGATGTGCGGGTGCGATGTATAGTCGACCAGGGTGAAATCCTCATACTCCCAATCAAACAGATCGGTCTTGTCGGGGTTGAGGATCATTTGCGGGCCTTCATATGGCTCGCGGGTCAATTGCAGGCGCGCTTGCTCAATATGATTGGAATAAAGGTGCGTATCGCCAAAGGTGTGGACGAAATCGCCAGGCTCCAGGCCCGTTGCGCGCGCCATCATCATGGTCAGCAAAGCGTATGATGCGATGTTAAACGGGACGCCTAAGAAGACATCCGCCGAGCGTTGATAAAGCTGGCAGTTCAAGCGGCCATTCATGACATTGAACTGGAACAGGCAGTGACACGGTGGCAGCGCCATATCTGGAACATCGGCCGGGTTCCAAGCCGAAACCACCATGCGGCGCGAGTTTGGATTGCTGCGGATCTCGTCGAGCACCCACTGAATCTGGTCCATCACACGGCCATCTG
>JBCBDI010000185.1:0-5184 GCA_038529885.1 Pseudomonadota bacterium | reverse complement strand
GTTGAGCGTTCCGGGGCGGAGGTTTCCGGCGCGCTGGTCGCCGCTTCTGTGGAGCTCGGGTCGTCGCTTGAAGGTTGGCAAGCGGCCAGGAATACTGCGAGTGAAATCGCGGCCACGCTGAGTTTATATGAGGTCATTTTCATCCTGATGTCCTTGCTATCTCGCTTATGTGGCAAGTGTCGGCAGATTTGCCTAGCCTTAGCCCGCATTGAGATGATTGCATCGACAAACGGCTTCGCGTAAGAGGCCCTTGAACGCACCTATAGCTCAGCTGGATAGAGCGCTGCCCTCCGAAGGCAGAGGTCAGAGGTTCGAATCCTCTTAGGTGCGCCATTTCCTTATACTGGCATAGCTTGAACGCCCTTCCGATACTGGCACCATGCTAAAACAACACGCATAGAACCCGGCACCAAAAATGATGCCGGGTTATCGTATGTCAGAGGCGATCAGGCTTAGTTTATTTCCTGAACGTCCATAACGAGTTGATTCCAGTTACGCTGGTTTTCGATGTCATGTTCGAGTCCTTGCTCGTCCGCAATCGTGAAGCGTTTCAAGGCTGGCGTTTTGCTCGTCGCCTGATAGAGCCAATATGCCTCCGCTCTCAGCGCTTCATCTATCGGCTTGTCGATCGACTCGTAGACCATTTGCTTACAGGCATTGATCGACTCTGCAGGGAAACTCGAAATACGCTTGGTGAGCGTGTCAACATAATCGTTGAGCGCTTCAGACGTATCGAAGGCTCGATTGATCGTTCCCATAGCTTCTGCTTCATCCGCATCAAAATCACGCGCGCTGAGAATGATCTCTAGAGCGCGACCAAGTCCAGTCTGACGCGCCATCCGAGAGGCACCGCCCCCACAAGGAAGGATACCCATGCCAACTTCCATTTGCATGAACTTGAACTTACCGCGCAGGGCAAATCGCATATCCAAAGCCAGTGCGAGTTCATGACCGCCACCGCGCGCAAAACCTTCCAGTTTGGCGATTGTAGCTTGCGGCACCTTACTGATCCGCTCACATACGGCTTGGAGATCAAGCAGTTGAGCCTCTTCGCGCGATACAGCCTGGTCAGACATATCTTTCAGCAATTCAGTGTCATAGTGACAGACCCAGATTTCTGGATTGGCAGATTGGAAAACAACGACTTTGGTGTCGGAGTCGCGTTCCAAGCGCATCGCCAGGCTATTTAAATCAGCCAGCATTTCCTGGCCTTGAACATTCACGGTGCCGAAATCAAAAGTGACGGTCAAAATCGCGTCATCCTTCTCGACTGAGAATGTGGTGAATCCTTCATACTTCATTGTAAGTGTCCTGAATTAAGGTTGAGGGGAGAGAGGGGCGCTGTTGCGCAGGTTAAGCCGGACAGCCGTGGCCTGGCTTAAAGGGATAGTCCGATCAGCTGCGTGATGATCTCTTCAACCACCCCGACAAGCTGCGCGCATTTCGCCGGATCCTCAGCATCTGAATGAGGGGGTGAGAAACTGCGCCGGTCATTGTCATAATAGCGACCACTCGCCCCCGCGAATTCGTCGCTTAGCGCGGCGCGGACCAGGATATCGGCGCCAATGCTGAGATCATGCCCGGCCCGGCCATAGGCTTCCTTGACCATCTTGCTGCCGAGGAAGGAGGCGGGGTTCACCGCGACGACCACGGGGCCATTTTCGCCGAGTTCAGCGGCCAAGTGCGCTGACCACATGGTGATTGCGAGCTTGCTTTGCGCATACGCTTCGCCGTCGGACAGGGCCCTTTGGCCGTGTAGCGCGTCGAGACTGACCGGCGCTTGCGCGGCTGAAGACAGGTTCACAACGCGCCCACCCGTCGTCATCAGCGGCAAGAGTTTGCGTGTTAAAAGATACGGCGCAATCGTGTTGACCATGAAGCGGGCGTCATAACCGTCTTTGGTCTGCGCGTTCGACATGACGAAGACGCCTGCATTGTTGATCAGGGCATCCAATGATGGAACGTCTGCTGTCACTGCATCAGCGAACGCATTGACCTCGGCGAGGTCTGAGAGGTCTGCCTGATAGGTTTTCACCTCGCCCGCGCCTTCTATGGCGGAAATGGTTTTAGCCAGTGCTTCAAGTTTGCTCGGGTTGCGCCCATGCAGCAGGAGCGTGTGCCCGAGCGGCGCCAGCATTTTTGCGGTTTCGAGGCCAATGCCGTCCGTCGCACCGGTCAGTAAGAGTGTCTTTGTCATTTTATCGATCCTAGCTTTCGGCAGGGTGGGTTTAAAAAGGCGCCATCATGTCAGAAGGCACATCAGGAAGGGTCCAGCGCTCCGCCGCGCCGATTGATTTGGGTTGTGTTTGAGGGCGCGGGATTTGCCCTTGCTCCCCATAGAGCCAAAGGACAAAATTGTGTCGTTCGCCTTCTGTGATTGGCTCGGAGGCGTGTGGCACGCGGCCATGATGGATGAGCGCCGTTCCGGGCTCAAAGGTGAGGCTTTCAACCCGGCGGGAGGCTGGATCCATGAATCTCACTGCAGAGCCCGAATACGCCTCGCCCGGCAGGTTCAGATTGATGTTCAGCGTGACCGAGGACGCATCTGTGTGAGGCCTCAGCGAGGTATCTTGATCCGCCTTCCATTGGATCGAGAACCCAAAGGTCTGCGAGTCATACCCGACAATGTCCGGGAAGAGGAGCCGCGCGATCGGACGCGTAAAGCGGTCCATGAGATCGCGGTAAAAGCGCTGGAACTCAGGCGCTGCAAGGTACCCTTCGGACCGCGCATCCAACATCGCCCCACCGCGATTGAGCGCAATGCCATAAGGGGGCCGCAGCGGAATCCCCGCCTCTGCGGCGCGAGCCATATAGTCTCTCAAATCTGCCAAACGCTCAGGGTCGAAGAATTGCGCTTTATAGACGTTGGGAAAGACCTCGGTCCAAAGGTCTCTGACCTCTGTTTCTTGATCTGGATTGGCCCAGCTTTGCTCGATCGCTTCGCGCAAACGAGGGTCGTATAAGCCGCGATCCAAAGTGATGTTCGCATCTTCGCCCGACGCTTCCCATTCTTTCCAGGCGGCTTCAAAAATCGCTTCGTTCTGGTGCCAGAAAGCGCTCACGGATGGAGCGCGTTCTAGCATGGCGCTGCGACTGGGGCGCTCAACTGCACGGGCATGCTCGAGCGCGCTTGTCTTATGATCAGGCAAAATTTTCGTGTGTACGCCCGCAAGATCGGCGTCAGTGGATCTGGGCTGGATTTCATAATCAGACATGGTGAGACTCCTCATGCGTAGCGGACAAGCGTCCGGCTTTCGATGCTTTTGCGCGGCACAGCCACTTGTTCGTCGCCAGGAAGATCAAGTGCGCTATGGGCGAGATGTGGACGACCGGTATTGTCGTAAATGTTGAAGATGACCGCCTCGTTCGGGGTCATTCCGGATCGGAAGAACCATTCATGATCAGGGTTCTTCGCGACCCCTAAAATCTGACCGAAGCGGTCAGGATAAATCAGGCCAATATCCATCCAATCGCCAGGCGACATGGAGCGCGGGCGAATGAACCCAAGCGGCGAAGATTGGATCTGGTGCTCGACCGGACGCCAGACATTCACGAAACCATAGCCGGCCTCGTGATAGGCCTGCGCCTGGGCCTCACCGACAATATCGATCAGGCGCTGCTCAGCCCCGGCTTTGTTATAATCATTGTGGACATTGCGAGCTGGGCGACGCGGGGCCTGCGGATCATCAATCCGAACCGTGTGATCAAAGACGATCACTTCTGCCGCCCCGATCTGCGCTTTTAAAAGCTGTTTCAGCTCCGCATTATAGGTGTCTTGCCAATCGGCCTCGTCCGAAAAGTCAGAAATCGCGCTCGCCTGGTCGACAAAGACGATGCCGTCTTGGTCAAACCCAGTTCGAGCCGCAGACCCGCGAAGGTCGGTCACGCGAATGGGCGTTGTGACAAGCTCCGGCGATACCAGATTGCCGACAATGCCATCCACGTCGAATTCAAAGGCTTGCGCCTCCGCTTTCTTCACATGGTAGTTTACGCTCGCTGAGACTTGCATGGGTCTTCTCCAGGGGTGGGCCGGGCATGGGTCGGCCCTTCACGAGGAGAAGTTATGTTTTCGCATTACCAGTATAAACCGCACCGTTTGCGAAACTGAATATAGATTTTGAATATAATTCTGCGCCTTGGCCAGCGCCCGAGTCTCCGTCGGCCTAAAGCGCTCTGGTACGAGACTTGCGACTCGATTCCCATGAAATATGTCGCCCTCTTCGCTTTGGCTTGGACCGCCGCCCTACCCGCGCTTGCGCACGAAAGCGCGGTTGCAGGCAATGGCTGCCATGATGATTTGGCCGGCGGCAGCTATCACTGTCATGGCCCGAACGTCTTTGTCGGGGCGAATGTGAGAGATGTCCCCATCTCTCCTGCTGATGCAGATTTGCGCAGTCCAGTGGCCCCGCAATCCAATTTCACCGCGAAGACCATCGAGGATGATCAGGTCTTTGCCGCGCAAGTCATTTTGCAAAAGAATGGCTGCTATGATGGCCGCTTGGATGGCGTTTTAGGGCCCGGAACGGTCTATGCGCTCAAACTGTTTGAAGCGAATATGGGGCTGGCTATAACCGGCCAACCCAACGGCGCCACCGGCGAGGCCTTGCGGCTTAATCACGACCGATTTGATATTTGTCGCTAACGTTGAGGCGCCGGGCGTCAGCAAAACTAAAACGAGACTGCGCTTGATAAGACAGAAGATTCCGAAGAAAGCCTTGCGCCAATCGCGACGTAAGATTGCGTGGAATCTTCCAAGACCTCGGCGGCGTCGCTCACTCTCACATCTTCAAGCGCGCCGCCGCTTTTGCGGAAGCCTTACGCGTTGACTGACCCAAGCGCAGTCCGACATACCGACGCCCCCAGCGCAGGCGGGGGTCCAGGGCCCAATCATAGCGGGTGAGACAGTGGGGTCTTTCGGTCCATGGAGACCTGCCTTCGCAGGCATCGGCGGGATCTACGCAGTCAGAGTTTTGATCTCAGCTTTCGCGGTCACTCAAGCATTCAATTGCGAAATTTGATCCACTTGCTCGGACCTGCTCGAAGGAAGCCCCTGCCGGGGCATTCTCAACCTATTTTTGATCCACTGGATCAAAAATTTTTCTTCGAAAACCAGTTGAGAATGGTGCCCTCGGCCGGACTTGAACCGGCAAGCCCAATAATAGGCGGCGGATTTTAAGTCCGCTG
>JBCBDI010000184.1:0-5245 GCA_038529885.1 Pseudomonadota bacterium | reverse complement strand
CAGCTTTTTCTTGCGGCCAAACACCCAAAGAGCTTTGTCAGCTTAGATCGGGCAGATCACTTGCTTACGGGAAAAGATGACGCTGCCTTTGTTACAGAAGTGATTTCAGGCTGGTCGGGACGCTACATTGAAGCCGATCAAACAGAGGCCGCGACGCCCGCTTTGCCCAATCGTGTGATTGTTGGCGAAACGCTCGCCAATGGACCTTACCAAAATGATGTATTGGTCGGTCACCACCACCTGCTCGCAGATGAGCCCGCGAGCGTAGGCGGCGCCGATACCGGGCCGGATCCTTACGCTTATGTCGCTGCAGGGCTTGGCGCGTGTACCTCGATCACGCTGCGTATGTATGCGACAAGAAAAGGCTGGCCGCTCTCGCGCGTCACAATCGGTCTCGATCATGAGAAAAAGCACCACGAAGACTGCACGGACTGCGGTCCGCGCGACAAAATTGACGTGTTCACGCGTTCAATACATCTTGAGGGTGA
Organism: Pseudomonadota bacterium; assembly: GCA_038529885.1. Taxonomy (GTDB): domain Bacteria; phylum Pseudomonadota; class Alphaproteobacteria; order Caulobacterales; family Hyphomonadaceae; genus Henriciella. The sequence goes on along the minus strand of JBCBDI010000184.1, from coordinate 4,757 downwards.
CTTGGATGACGAGCAGCGCCAGAGACTATTGGAGATTGCAGATCGCTGCCCTGTGCATCGAACACTTGAGAAAGGCGCGAAAGTGGAAACAGTTCTCGCCACAAATCCGGCTTAATGATCTTTAATGAGTGTTAGGCTGTTACTTTCGTAAAATTCGTACCAGATAGGTATGAGACATCTTTGGAGGCATGGAAGTCGATGAAATTGTTTGGCATTTCCCGAAATGCATTGGTTGCAGGTCTTGTTGGTGCAGGCGCTATGGGAGCGTTCTTGCTGGGACCGCAATTCCCAAACGCCGACGCCAATCCGATCACACTAGAAGCCCCGCTCGGCGCGCCGCTATCCTTTGCGGATTTGATTGAACAGGTGAGCCCTGCTGTGGTGGGCGTTCGCGTTCGCACAGAGATCCAGCTGACCGATCGTCAATTGTCCGATCGCGAGCGTTTCTTGGAGCAGTTTGGATTGATCCCGCGTGATGAAGAGCCGGAGCCGCGTGAAGGCTTTGGTCAGGGGTCTGGATTCTTCATCTCTGAAGAAGGTCATATCGTCACCAATAATCACGTCATCGATAATGCGGTCGAGATTGAAGTGACCTTGGACAATGGCTCAGTGCTCGAAGCTGAACTGGTCGGCGCAGATGCTGAGACCGACCTTGCCGTCCTGAAAGTCAAAGACCCTGGCACCTATCCTTATGTTGGCTTCGGCACGTCCACGAACCTACGCCGCGGCGACTGGGTCGTGGCGGTTGGTAGCCCGCTTGGGTTCTCGGGGACAGCGACAGCAGGCATCGTCTCGGCCGTGGGCGAACCTGGCGATCTGCGCCGGTCTCAGTCTTACACGGACTATTTGCAAATCGATGCTGCGATCAATCGCGGCAATTCAGGCGGACCGACCTTTGACCTCAATGGCCGCGTTGTCGGCGTGAACACCTGGATCGCTTCGACGACTGGCGGATCAATCGGGCTCGGCTTTGCTATCCCGGCAGAGCTGGTTGAGCAGGTGACCACCACGCTGATCAATGATGGCCGCGTGTCGCGCGGCTGGCTCGGCGTTCAGATCGGCAATGTCAGCGAAGAAATGGCCGAAGCGATTGGCCTCGATGAAGCCAAAGGCGCGATTGTGTCCAGCGTCACGCCGGGCAGCCCAGCCGAATCATCTGGTCTTCAGCGCGGCGACGTCATTGTTCGCGTGAACAATACCGATGTCGCGGACTCGATCACCACCACCCGTGAAGTTGGCTCTTTGGCCGCCGGATCGCGCAACAAGTTCGTGATCTATCGCGATGGCGAGCGCATGACGATCAATGTGAAAGTCGGCGAACGTCCTGCAAATCTCGGTCAAGTTGGCAGCTCAAGCTCTACGCCGGTGCCAGATTCCTCTGATAGTTCAGAAGCGCCGCTCGGCGTCTCCCTGAAACGTTTGAACGATACCGACCGTGAACGGCTGGATCTCGACGATGACGAGCAAGGCATGTTGATCACTGAGATCGACCGCGACAGCGCGCTTTATCAAGCCGGTGTGCGTGAAGGCATGGCCATCTTGGATGTTAACTACAAGAAACTCGACAGCATTAGCGTCCTCGAAGATGAAGTGTCTAAGGCTGAGTCGAGCGGTCGCAACCGGTTGCTTTTGGCAATCCATGGAGAGATGGGCACGCGCTTTGTCACCGTGGATCTGAACGAAGACGAGTAAAGTAGAGGAGAGCCAGTATGCATGTCCTGGTAATTGAAGACGATCGCGAGCACGCTCAATTTATTGAGAAAGTGCTCTCTGAAGCGGGACACAGTGTGGAAACCGCAGGCGACGGGGCAGGTGGCCTAACCCGCGCCCGTGAGGATCGCTTCGATGCCCTCGTTGTGGACCGCATGCTGCCTGAAAAGCCGGGCCTGCAATTGGTTGAAGAGTTCCGCAATGGCGGTGGCACAACGCCAGCGCTGTTCTTGTCGGCCCTCTCTGATGTCGACAATCGGGTCGAGGGCCTCAAAGTCGGCGCTGATGATTATCTCGCCAAGCCCTTCGCGCCCGAAGAATTGGTCGCGCGCATCGAGGCGCTTGGTCGCCGCCAGACGACTGAAGAACTCCCGGTCACCAAGCTCAAAGTCGGCGATCTGGAAATGGATCTCTTGGCGCGCAAAGTGAACCGCGGCGAAACCCGTATCGATCTGCAGCCGCGTGAGTTCAAACTGCTTGAATATTTGATGCGCCATGCCGGACAGACGGTGACGCGCACCATGCTGCTCGAGAAGGTTTGGAACTATCATTTCGACCCGCAAACCAATGTGATCGATGTCCACATCTCTCGTTTGCGCGCGAAGATCGACAAAGAATTTGATCAGCCGCTCTTGCAGACGGTGCGTGGTGCGGGCTACTGCCTGCAGGCATGAAATCAGGCCCCTTCGCGTTTGTTCGAACGACAACGTTCCGGCTCGCGCTAGTTTATTCTATTCTGTTCGCGCTGTTCTCGGCGGCGTTGCTGGCATATCTGTTCCAAGCGACCGTCGGGACCATGCGGGCAGAATCGAAAGCGCGCCTTGAAGCCGAGTTTCGAACCCTCGCAGTGGCCTGGAATACAGGCGGTCCAACCCGCCTGGAGCAATCTCTCCTCGAGCGCGTGCTCGTGGATTTGCGAGACTTCACCTATCAATTCGAAGACGCCAATGGGCGCACGATTGTCGGCGACATGCCGCGTATGCCAGTAGAGCCAAGCTCTGGTATTGGCGCGCCGCGCGTGGTGACGTTTGAAATTGAACGCCCCGGTCCTGAAGGCGGCTCGACGATTACGCCCATCGAAGGACGGATCGTCCGTCTGGGTGATGGCAGCGTGCTCTTGGTCGGGATCAAGATGGATGAGCGGCTGCGGCAGGTGAACCGGATCACCCGCGCCGTGGCGACCGCGGCCCCGATCGGGTTTATTCTCGCGCTCATGGGCGGCTTTTTCAGCGCCCGCTATGCGGCGCACCGGGCTGAGAGCCTGACCAAAACAGCCGAAGGCGTCATGTCTGGCGACTTGTCTCTACGCGCGCCCGTCGGCGTCTCTGGCGATGAGTTTGATCGCCTGGCCGAGCAGCTCAATGCGATGCTCGCAAAGCTTGAAATGTTGATGGCAGCGACCCGGCACGCTGGCGACTCCATCGCGCATGATTTGCGCTCGCCGCTGTCCCGGTTGCGCAATCAATTGGAGGCGCGGCTGCGAGGCCCGATTGATGAGATTACGGCACGCGAGACCCTCGCCGAAACCGTCGAAGAGGTCGACAATGTGCTCGCCACCTTCAACGCCATCCTCCGGCTATCCCGTGTCAGCGAAGGGGCGGAAGGCACGCTGACGCAGCTCGACTTGAGCGAGCTTTGCGACGAGATGGCGGAATTGTTCGAACCGGCTTGCGAGGATGCAGGCATCACGTTCAGCGCCGAGATCGCGCCTGGTCTTGATGTCATGGGGGACCGTTCGCTCTTGGCCCAGGCCATTGCCAATCTCCTCGACAATGCCGTGAAATATACCCCGAGCGGTGCCCGCATCCATTTCAATGCAGAGCTGTACGAAGAACAGATCGAGGTTTCGATCTCCGATACCGGTCCTGGCATTCCCCAAGACAGCCTTGAACGGGTGAAAGAACGCTTTGTCCGGCTTGATGATGCGCGCACCCAAATGGGGTCGGGACTCGGCTTGGCTTTGGTCGATGCGGTGGCTGAACTCCACAAAGCGAATTTTGAACTGACTCGCGGCGACGGCGATATTGGCCTAAAAGCGATCCTGACGTTCACGCCGATACGATAGGGGGAAATGTGCTGCGACCGACCGCCTTATCTGGTGGGCCTGGTGCAGCAATAGAGGCTGCGGCCGCGCACGCACCTTATATTGCTGGCCTGGCTAAATCGTATTCGGGCTTCGATCAGCCGGATCAGCTCCTCGCCGATGCGTTCGCGCTTTGCGATGAGGCAGCATCAGGAGAGGGCGATGCGTTTGCGCTTTTGCGTCAGGCGAAGAAACAGGCGCATTTAGCGATCGCGGCGGGCGACCTTAGCGGGCTCTATGATCTTGCCCAAACCACCCACCATATCACCGCTTTTGCCGATGCTGCCTTGAGCGCCGCGCTCAAGGTTGCGCTTGGCGAGCAAGGCCTAACAGAGACAGGCCTCTTTGCGGCGGCGCTGGGAAAGATGGGCGCGTTCGAGCTGAATTATTCCAGCGATATCGACTTTGCGGTTTTCTTCGATCCCGACATCTTCGATGGCGGTGAGCGGGAGCCGGGCGATTCTGCGGTTCGCGCAATTCGGCGCGCCATCAGTGTCCTGAACGACCGCACCCCGGACGGATATGTGTTTCGCACCGATTTGCGCCTGCGGCCTGACCCCAGCTCCACACCGCTTGCGGTCTCAACCCGCCGGGCCGAGCTTTACTATGAGAGCGTCGGTCAGAATTGGGAGCGTATGGTCTGGATCAAAGGGCGTTGCTGCGCAGGGGATGAGAGCACTGGTCAAGCGTTTCTGAACGCGCTCGAACCCTTCGTCTGGCGGCGTCATCTTGATTATTGGGCGATCGCTGACGTGCACGCGATCAAGAACATGATCAACGCCAAAGCCGGGGATAAGTCGCTGCATGATGTGGCGGCTGATATTAAACTCGGACCGGGCGGCATTCGCGAGATCGAGTTCTTTGTTCAGACGCAGCAAATCATTCTCGGTGGTCGCAATCCGGACCTTCGGGTGCGCGGCACGCTGGAGGGCCTTCAAGGCCTGGTGGAACTCGGGAGTGTCCA
>JBCBDI010000183.1:0-5287 GCA_038529885.1 Pseudomonadota bacterium | reverse complement strand
CACCGGAGTCTACAATCTCTGCAAGCTCATCCAGGATTTCGCCGTGCACCGCGCGCTGGAAATTGTGCAGCATGGGGATCAGCATGAAGACGACGTGGACAGACAGTCCCTTAAAGTGCGCCGGCGACAGATCGAGCTCAAGCAGCGCCACCGTCGTCGCGACCTGTCCGTTGAGAGCGGCTGCCTCAAATGAGTTGGTCATATTCGGACCGCCAACGGAATCGAACACGACATCAAAGCCGCGGCCATCTGTATAGCGCTCAACATAGTCAGACACCGCGTCTGTTTGATAGTCGATGCCGGTTGCACCATAGCCTTGGAGGATGGACATTTGGGGGGTGCCGGACGCCGTTGCGTAGACCTCTGCACCGTAGTGTTTTGCGAGTTGAACTGCGACGTGACCCACCCCGCCAGCGCCGCCTTGGACGAGCACTTTTTGTCCTGCTGAAACCCCAGCGCGCTTCAAACCTTCATATGCCGTGATCCCGACAAGAGGTAGGGCCGCGGCCTGCTTCATGGTGAGGGTTTTCGGCTTGTGCGCCACCAGGTGCGCATCAGCTGAGATATATTCAGCCAGCGCGCCCTGCAGCCCGATCAAGCCACCTGCACAGCCATAGACTTCGTCGCCAACAGCAAAACCCGTCACGCCGTCGCCAACCGCTTCAACTGTGCCCGCGAAATCCATGCCGAGGACGGCGGGAAGATCTGGCGAGAGCGGCAATTGCTCTTGGCCCATGGCCCGGATCATCGTGTCGACAGTGTTGACGCTGCTGGCCGCGACCCGCACCAGGACTTCGCCTGCGCCCGCCACTGGTTTCGGTAAGTCGGCAGCTTCGAACGGAGCGTCAGCGCCGTAAGATCTCAGGACCATTGCTTTCATCGGTATCTCCTTAGAACACTTGTTGCGGCGGAGATGATGGAAAACGTCGGGACCTAAAACCGGTGCAATCGCAGAATGAGTTTTTAGAGATTCAATATAGTCTTAGCGGGTCATTGATCAGCGCGTTCCCAAATCGGGGGCGCGCCAATTTTTTCGACGAGAAAATCAATGAAAACTCGGACCTTTTGGGTCAGAATATTCGACTTTGGATAAACCAGCCAAATCGCCGAGCCATCCGTGATTTCATAATCCGGCAGGACCCGCACAAGCGAGCCATCTTTGAGGTTTCGATGAATGCTCCAGAGCGAGCTCATCGCGATGCCAACCCCAGCCTCTGTGGCCAGTCTTAAGCTCGCTCCATCATCGCAGGTCACTCTGTTTTTGTCCGCCTGTGGTGGGAATGTGCACGCCCGGCCGGTCGCGGAGGTTAAGTCTCTCGGTTTGGAGTTCACAAAAGCGAGGATGCGATGATCGGCCAGATCGCTCGGGTCAGTGGGCGTCCCAAATTTGGCGAGATAGCTGGGGGCTGCGCAGAGCACACGGGTGTCGTCGGCAAGCTTACGTCCGATCATGGCGCTGTCTTCTATGGCGAGATTGCGCAGGGCGAGATCGAAGCCGCCTTCGATTAGCTGGGTCTGTGAGTCCGACAGCCTCAGCTGCAGATTGATTTCAGGATATCGATCCAAAAACTCGGGAAGGATTGGCGCGATATAAAGCTGCGCGAAGGTGCTGGAGGCCGCGAAACGAAGGGTGCCGCTGACCTCTGAGTTGCCATGCCCGAGCGCAGCCATCGCGGCGTCTTGCTGGGCGAGGATCTCTTTCGCGTAAGGGAGAAAGGCCGCGCCTTCGAGGGAGAGGGCAACCTTTCGGGTCGAGCGATGGAGCAAATCGGCCCCAACTTGTTGCTCAAGCTTTGACAATCGCGCACTCGCGACGGCGGGCGCGAGCCCCAATTCGCGACCGGCGGCACTGATATTGAGAAGCTCCGCCGCCATCACGAAGAGCCGAACGGCATCTGTATCCATGTCAAATTATATCCAAAAGCGGTCAATTAGGTCAGAAAGTGGGTGTATTTTCTTTAAAATGCAATGAATGGGATGATTGAGCGTACGTTCGCCAAGCCTTGAAGTTTCGTGACAGCGAGGGATAGTCGGGACGAATGTAATCAGCGGCGTGGCTGAAGCGTCCAGATGGGAGCGTAAGCGTGAAATCTTTAGTTTGGAGCCTTTGCCTCGCAGGCTTGGTCGCGTGTTCTGCTGACCCGGAACTGGCGACAGACGAAATTGCACTGGAGACCGCTGTGGACCGTCCCGCCCCGCAAACCCTTGAAGACCGGTTTGCCATTCTCGCTTTGGACTGCGTCCATCGCGAGTATCCGAACAAGATCAGTCACGTGCTGCAATCCGCTGAAGATGCCAAACCGCCGCACGAATTGACGCCGATCTTCTATGGCTGTTTTGACTGGCACTCTTCTGTGCACGGCCATTGGCTGCTGACGCGAATTCTATCGACCCAACCAGACAGCGTGCTCGGAGACGAAATTCGTACCAAGCTGGCGGCAAGTTTCACCGCTGACAAACTCGCCGGAGAGCTCGCCTATTACAACGCGCCGGGCCGAGCATCATTTGAGCGCCCTTATGGGATCGCGTGGTATCTGCAATTGATCGCGGAGTTGGAAGAAAGCAACGATCCACAGCTGACCGAATGGCGCGAGACGCTGCGGCCATTAGAGGACGCGATCGTCGCGCAGGTTCTCGCCTGGCTGCCAAACTTGTCTTACCCGATCCGCTTGGGCACGCACAATCAGTCTGCATTCGCCTTCGGGTTGATGCTGGATTATGCGCGCACCGTCGAGAACGACGCGCTTGAGCGCGCGCTGATTGAAAAATCGATGAGCTTCTATCAGAGCGATGTGAATTGTCCGCTCGCCTATGAGCCGTCAGGTGAGGACTTTCTCTCGCCTTGCTTCATGGAAGCCGATTTGATGCGGCGGGCGCTATCGCAAGACGACTTCGCCGATTGGCTCCGCTTATTCCTGCCGGAGATTCCGGAAAATGGCGTTGGCGATTGGTTGGATCCCGGCATCGTGCTGGACCCATCGGACGGAAAGCTTGTTCACTTAGACGGGGTCAACTTGTCGAGAGCGTGGGCGCTTGAAGGCATTGCGAGCGCGCTTCCCGAAGGCGATCCGCGCATCGCGGCCTTGCAAGCATCGGCGGATTTGCACCGCGAGGTCGGGATCGCTTCGGTGTCTGATGAGCACTATTCAGGGAGTCACTGGCTCGCGAGCTTCGCGACTTATCTGACGACCAAGCGCGGCATTAAATAGGCCGCGTGCAGACATGAAGCTTAAGTTCGGCCCTGGATTACTCGTCGCGGCTGCCTTCATCGGGCCGGGAACCGTCACCGCTTGCACGCTTGCCGGCAGCAATTTTGGCTATGCGCTCGTCTGGGCTTTGGTGTTCGCGACGATTGCGACACTCATCTTGCAAGACATGGCGGCGCGGCTTGGGGCAGGGGCGCAGCTCGGCTTAGGCGAGGCGCTGATGCAAAGCGCCCCGAGCCACGTCTTGAAATGGCTTATCGGAGGCTTGGTGTTCGCCGCTCTTCTGGTCGGCAATAGCGCTTATGAAGGCGGCAATTTGAGCGGCGGCGCGCTTGGCCTTGATGCGCTGCTGTCGGATGCGTCCCCTGGCCAATCCCGGCTGGTGGCGATCTTGGCGGCGCTCGCCGCGGGCATCATTCTCATCGGTAAGTATGAAGCGCTGGAGAAGCTCTTGATCGGTTTGGTTCTGATCATGAGCGCCGCTTTCATATTGAGCGTCTTCTTCGTGCGCCCAGATCTTGGCGCTTGGGTGAGTGGCCTGATCCCCTCCATACCCGATGGCGGAACGCTCACCGCGATCGCGCTGATCGGCACGACCATCGTGCCCTATAATTTATTCCTGCATGCCGCAGCCGCGCGCCGAAAATGGGCAAATGGCGAGGCGACCCGCGAGGCGCGTCAGGAGTCTGCGCTTTCAATTGGCTTGGGCGGATTGGTCTCCATCCTGATCCTAACCACTGCCGCAAGCAGCCTGTTTAAGAGTGGGATCGACGTCTCCAATGCCGCCGATATGGCGCGAGCGATTGAGCCCGCTTTCGGAGCTGCCGCGCGATATCTCGTCGGTATCGGCCTATTCGCGGCCGGTTTAACCTCAGCGATCACGGCCCCAATGGCGACCGCGTTCGCGCTCAGCGAATTGGTCGGCGGGGATGAAGATCGCCGGGCGAGACTGTTTAAAGCCACGGCGCTTTTTGTCGTCATCGTGGGCGCGGCGATCAGTCTGTCCGGCATCCGACCCGTCGCGCTGATTTTGATCGCGCAGTACGCCAATGGCCTTCTCTTGCCGATCATCGCCGCCTTCTTGCTCTACGTCATGAACCGGAAATCCTTGCTTGGCGCACATGCCAATTCCTTGCTCGCCAATCTTGCAGGCGGCGGGGTTGTCTTGATCACGTTCGGTTTGGGATTGCGATCCATCTTACGAGCTGCTGGAATGTTGTGATGAGCAAGAGCATCGATCTCAATGCCGACCTCGGCGAAGGCTGCGCCTTTGATGCAGAACTGATGTCGGTCGTGTCGAGCTGCAACATAGCCTGCGGCGGACATGCCGGAGATGCTGCTTCGATGCGAACCGCTCTGACCCTCGCCAAGGAAAGCGGCGTCTCAGCGGGCGCTCACCCGTCTTTTCCCGACCGCGAGAATTTCGGGCGCACCAAGTCTGACCTCGCAGGAGGAGCGCTTGAAGCGGCTTTGAAAGAACAGGTCCAGGCGCTGAAGGATATTGCTGACGAGCTATCCGTCCCCCTCACGCACCTCAAACCGCATGGGGCGCTCTACAATATGGCGGCCCGGGATGCGGGCCTGTCCCAGAGCATCATCAATGTCTTGAGAGAGGTGGTTCCTGAGGCACGGTTGGTCGGTCCGCCCGCGTCTGAAACAGAGGCGCTCGCCAAGCGGTTAGGGGTCGCTTACACGGCTGAAGGGTTCGCCGATCGTGCCTATGAAGACGACGGTCAATTGCGAGACCGACGCAAGCCTGGGGCGGTTTTGCCAGAAGGCGATCGGCAAATGAAACAAGCCTTGGAAATCGCTACTCTGGAACAGGTGACGACCTATGAGGGCGCGCAGATTGCGTTGCCCGTCGCCTCTATCTGTGTGCACGGGGACACGCCGGGCGCGTTTGCATCAGCGCGGCAAATTCGGTCGACCCTTGTGGGCCATGGTCTTTCCATATGCCCGCCCGCTTAACGCTCCGACGCATCGCAGATGATGTAATTGAAATCCCGGTCTTCAACGCATCTGAGGCACAGGAGCTGGCAGCTTCATTAAGGGCGGCAGTGATCGGCGAAGATGTCGTCGCC
>JBCBDI010000182.1:0-5303 GCA_038529885.1 Pseudomonadota bacterium | reverse complement strand
CCTATTACAAGGACCTGCTCGGCCGAAACATTATTGGGATCATGGTCGGTGCCTTGCCGCCTACGGAAGCGAACTTGAGATCGGTCTTCTATGAAGGCCTTCAGGAACGGACGCTTTGGGATTGGCAGGACGCTTACATCTCCGCCGTCGAAGCCGGGAAGTCGAATTGGGACGCTGCTCAAGCCACTTTGGCGCGCCCGCTGGCCCGCGCGATGAGTATTCGGCCGGCGCCAGACCTTCTATTCCGCGAAGTGAAAAACGGACCGGTGAAAATTGGTGACGTCATTGCGAATGAAGGCGAAACCGTCATCCTTTGCCTATCCGGCGCGACGCAACAAATTTTGCGCGAGAAGAAGGTGCCAGACGTTTCGCTTGTGTTCGGTGGTCTTCGAAAAGATCCCGATCATACGGGCGCACATCCAAATCCGGATTGGACGCATCCGCTACATGCGTGTCCGGCCATGGATATGGCGAATGGCGCCATGATGGGGATTATGGCGGCTTTGTTTAATGCAGGTCGCCTGCAAGCGATGCCAGCATCTTTGATCATAAGGATCTCCGACTGGCGATAGGATCGGGCAGGGGGCTGGGTTAGGCCTAAACGACCGCGCTCAGCGCTGAAGGGTTTTGCGCGAAGAGCTGTTTGAACGTCCGCTCATTTATAGCCTGCTCTCGTGTGGAGCCGCGGGCATCAGCAACGTCGATTGCGCGTTTGGCATAGTGATCGGCAGACTTGCGCGCGTGGCCTTCCAAAGAGAGGCGTGTCAAGGTTCGATAGGCTTGGGCATTCCCCAAATGGTCCCCGAGGCGACTGCGTTGGATCGACTTAACGGCGTATTTTTTGGCGCGGTCCCAATCTTCCAGTTGCGTGAAACACTCGGCGAGATATCCGTGCTCGAGCGACAGTCTTTGTTGGCTCGCTAAGTGCATTGAGTCGGCAATCTTGCAGACTGGCTCAAGCGCCTCGGCGGAGCCTTCGGAAAGGAATTCCGTCACGCCCAATAGAGCTTTGCTTTTTGCCATGAAGTATCGGGACCGCATGCGGCTAGAATGCTCGATGATCCAATGCCAGTTCTCGATCGCCTGCTCATATTGGCCTTGCCACATCAGAGCGGCGCCATGATAGGCCCGCACCGAGAGTTCGGTTTGGTGCTCCTTGCCTGCAATGAGCTCTATGGCTTCTTCAAACCTGCGATTTGCGAGCTCAAAATTGCCCTGATCGGCGAGGACAAACCCTAAGGAAGCGGCTGAATAGGCAACGGCGGTTGGATTATTCGATGTACGATATCGCTTGAGCTGAATGTCGATAGAATGCTCAAGCGCTGGAATGGCGAGCTTGTAGTCCGCGATCGATCCATAGACCTGGCCGAGCGTTCCGGTGATGCGTGAGACCAGATTCTGATCTCCGACACGGTGCGCTGCATCGCGGGCGGCGAGGAATTCGCGCAAAGCATCGTTTGATCGCCCGATCCCATAATAAACGAAGGCCCGCCAATACTGCGCCCACGCGGACGCCATGGGCTGGTCGTTTCGATCCGCCCAGGCTTGAATGTCGCTAATGACCACGTCTTGGTCTTTGCCTGGGTCTACAATCGAAGCCAGTCCATATTTAAAGAGCACCCGGTCAATGCCGAATTCTGGCTCTTTAATCTTCTTATACTCTTCCATGGCGAAGGCGTAAAACTGCTGCGCCCGGTCGAGCGCTGCTGAATTCAAGGCCTTATCGCCCGCGAGGATGGCATTCTCCAAAGCCTTTTCAGGCAGGTTCGCGCCTGAATAATGATAGGCGAGCTGATTGAAGCCATCATCGCGCTGTTCTGCGGGAAGCAGGCGTTCTCGGATCTCGATGACTTTGTGATGTAAGGCGCGGCGCTCTCGCAAACCGATCAAGCTGTAAATGGCGTTTCGGGTCAGACCGTGTTTGAATTTTAGGCCGCCGGAATCTTCTGACGCGAAGAGGAAATCGGCAGATTGGAGTTGATCGAGAATCTCTCGGTCCAGCTTCACGCCGCTGACCTCTTGCAGGAGGTCATAGGAGACATCGAAGCCGATCACCGCGGCGGCTTTGACGATCTTGGCTTGGTCCTCGGTTAAATTTTGGAACCGTGCATTGGTAAGGGCGTGCAGCCAAGACGTGTCATCTGTAACTTCGAGCGCTTGCCCGCCCTGGTTCGCGGCGTGACAGAGCTCACTGACATAAAGCGGATTGCCTTCGGATAGTAAGGCGATTTTTGCCGCCATATTGGGGTCTAGCAGTTCGACGAGGTCGGACATCAACGCCCGGACACTGCCCTCATCAAGGGGCGCGAGCCGGAGGATGGTCTTTTCATCGCCGCCAAACATCGGGTCCGGGTCTTGGCGCGATGAAATCACGATGTTCAAGTTCAAGTCTTGTTTGCGACGGATCAAAAGATCGATCGTGGTCTCGGTCAATTCGTCGACCCAGTGCCAATCGTCGATGATCAGGTTCAGCCCCGCATCTGGCGCTCGGTGCGCAAATAGTGCCAGCATCGCGTCGGCGAGTTCGGACAGCTCGTGCTTGGAGATTTGCGACGCATCTTCTGCCAGCAATCGGTTCAAAGGCGAGGACGGCGCGCTCCTCGGATCTTCCGTTTGCGGGTCTCTTGTCAGGTCAAGCGCATCTGAGATCGCCAAAAACTGTAGCAGCAGCTTTCGGATCGGCACCAGCGGCTGCCCGTCGAGTATGGCCTCGCAAGTCGCGATGAAAGTGAGTGGCTTGTGGGACCGAGCTTCGGTTAGGACTTCGCGGATAAGCCGACTTTTCCCCATGCCAGCTTCGCCAACGATGAAGGCCGGGCCCGTCGCGCCGGATGGATTGCCAAGGACTTCCAGCACCCAATTAAGTTCGCGCTCGCGGCCTTTGAAAGCTGAATAGGCGGACGGTGTCTCTTGCGTCTTTTTCCGTTTGAGAAGTTTGCGCACAGCGACTTTGTCTTTTTGTCCGCGCAATTTTACGTTCTTGCGGTCCGAGCAATCATACTTGTCGCGATTATTGCCGAGCGCTGCTTCGCTGACGATAATCTCACCCGGTTTGGCATACTCACATAGGCGCGATGTAATATTTGTCGGGTTTCCGAGGATTTCGTACCGCCCCACCGTGACGTCTCCCTCGCGAATAAGCGTCACGCCGCTATGGATCCCGCTATGCAACTGTAAGGGTTCGCTGGTGAGCGAGGCGTCTTGAGACATCCGATCGGCGGTTTCGTGGAGGCTCAGAGTGGCCTCGATCGCACGCTCAGATGCGTTACTGTGGGCGTCAGGATACCCGAACAGGAAGATAAACCCGTCGCCGTCAATCCTGATGATTTCACCGCCGAATTTGGAGACGATGCTTTTCGCGTGCCGTCTGAGATCCGACAAGAGGTCGCTATAATCCTCCGGCTCAAGCTCGCGAGCGAGCCCGGACGAGTTGCTCACATCACAGAACACGATGGTTACGTGACTGCGGTGTTCGTCAGTCGGAGTGTCGGCGCTCATCGTCCCTCATCGACTAGCTCAAATACCGTTCAAGCATATGTTCAAGCTTGGAAACAGATTTTACGGTCATGGTTCGACGGTCCTGAGCAATGATGCCGTCTTTGGTCAACTCGCTCAGTTCTCTCGAAACGGCTTCTCGGTGCGTGCCCAGGGTCGCAGCAAGTTTTGAGTGGGTTGGGAAGTTCTTGATCTCAACCGAGTCTGTTTTCGCGTCGACTTCTCGCGCCCGGCGAAGCAATTCGGTCCACAATCGGCAAGGCACGGTCATTGTGGCGAGAGAAAACACTTTCAAACTCAGACCTCTAACCCGATAGGCAAGGGAGCGAAGCAACCAATTGCGAAATTGAGGGCTCTCATCGATCAGGTCTTGGAATTGCGTTCCGCTCATTTTCAACAAGGTGCAATCGCACGTGGCGGTTGCTGTTAGAGAGCGTAAGCTATTGTCCAATGCCGCAAGCTCTCCAAACATTTCGCCAGGGCCGCACTCGCGAAAGACGGTCTCTTTGGAACTCGGAGACAATTGCGAGAATTCCACTGTCCCCGACTCGATCAGATAAACGTCATCTGTTTGATCTGTTTGAGTAATAATCGATTGGCGAACGCCTTTCCGAATGCTCGTCGCGCGGTTTGCAAATTCCTGCGCAAGATCTTCAGGCACAAGATGAACCGCGCCTTTGTCGCGCGCATTCAAGCTGAACAGTTCCAAGATTAGTTGGTCCACGCTAGCCCCATGACTCAAGAAAGCTCAGCTATTTATTGCGACAGTTTTCGAAGAGTTTCAACTTAAGTCTTTGAATTCGTTTTGAAGAATTCGGAGGGTGAGGATTTTGTTTCCACCAAGCTCCCTTTCATTGATGTTATTGCGCGGCAGATCTGCCTCACGGCAGGTCTGCCGTGATGCGAGACACGACACGGAATTGTGCACCTGCACAAAAAATAAGCAGAGCCATTTTCCTGCACCTGCGTGATCGATTTTTCGTGGACCGATCGCTTCCGGCTTGTCTATCTCGCTTCATGACGAAGACGTCATAGGTGAGTCTCACATCCGCCGATGGATGGAGTTCCCCACACGATTAGCGCGGCTGTCGCGCTCCAAGTGGGTTTCAGAAATTCTGCTTGCGCCAATGCGCGGGCTCCATCGGAGATTGAGATGACTATTAAGACAAAACTACAAAGCCTTTTTGGACGAAGAACCTTCATTGCGGCGGGCATGAGTGCCGGTGCCCTGGCGCTTGCCGGTTGCGGCGGCGGATCTGGACCAGCCGAAACCACAACGCCAGCGGCGACTGAGAGCGCCCCGATCGTCATTCCTATGGAAGGGCTTGAGAAAACCGACCTAAAATTCGGTTTTATCAAGCTCACCGACATGGCGCCTTTGGCGATTGCCTATGAAAAAGGGTATTTCGAAGAAGAGGGCTTGTTCGTAACGCTTGAGCCGCAAGCGAACTGGAAAGTGCTGCTCGACCGCGTGATCGATGGCGAATTGGACGGCGCACATATGCTTGCCGGACAGCCGCTCGCGGCAACCATCGGCTTCGGAACCGAGGCGCATATCGTAACGCCATTCTCCATGGACCTGAACGGGAATGGCATCACAGTTTCCAACGAAGTTTGGGACGCGATGAAGCCTGGCATTCCGAAAATGGATGATGGCCGCCCGGTGCACCCGATTGGCGCTGAATATTTGAAGCCGGTCGTAGAGCAGTATGCGTCTGAAGGTAAGCCTTTCAATATTCAGCGCCAATCGGGTGCACCGGGCGGCCATCATCCATTTTCGGAATGCCAGGCTTCATCGCGTCCCAAAC
>JBCBDI010000181.1:0-5304 GCA_038529885.1 Pseudomonadota bacterium | reverse complement strand
CTTAGCTTCATCCGTACTGGTCGAAGCTTCAAGTGCGTAGCGCGCTGTCGTCAGGCCCGAATAGACCAGCACGTCTTTGAAGTATCGCGGCGCCTCATAGGTCACCGCTTCCAGCATAACCGCCCCGCGTTGCACACCATCCGGGGCCTGAGACAGGCGCTGACTGGCGGTCAAATAGAGGCCGTTCGCCTCGGTCGAATCCGCGACATAGTCTTCCGGCTCCAAGTATGGCGCATCTTCGCGTAGCACCGTCACGCGGATATCTTGGATGGCTTTTGCGAGCGGTTGAAGCAGCAGTTTTTCCGGCAGTTTAAACACGTGCGGCTCGCTGAGCCCAATCTGGCCCGCGCCATCCGTCACCTTCAACCGCACTTCCACTTGCGCGCCTGCCCAGCGATTGCGGGTGAGGTCCAGCTTGCTATCGTCTTCATCTTCGCGCGGGCTGATGCCGCCGAGTTCAATTGGGACAAGATCTGGCAGTTGCAGACTGCCTTCAGGGCGAATGGCGAGCTCAAGTTTGGCGACGCCATAATCATCGCTGACTTTCCAGCTAAACTCAGTTCTGTCGCCTTCACCCAGCACGGGCAGCTCAACAAACTCGGCCTCTGGCGGCGCATCAGGCGAGGTTACAATCGTCCAAGCTTTGCGCTCGCCCCACCAGCGCACGGAAATCCGGCTATCGGCGGAAATCGTCGCGAGCGTTTCGAATGCGCCATCCGGGGTCGCGTCAAACTTACGGACGTCGCTCTGGCCATTCGTCGCGACCTTTAGTTTCGGCGTCGATGGGGACTGCACCCGGAGTGTCATGACCGAGCCTTGCGGGACACGAATATCGGTCTGGTCGTCTTTTAGGAAGATCGGTGCGCGGCCTGTATGTTCGGGCGGTGTGATCCAGGCCTCGATGCGGATGGTCTCAGCCCCAAACAAGCTGCCATAATCTGGGTCCATCGCGCTTGCGAGACGCGAATAGGTATTCCCCCAACTCAGCGCGAACAGACCGACCACCAATGCAGGCAAAACGAACCGCAAGCGCATCGGGTCGATCTGTGACCAGACAGATGCAAAACCAGGAACACTGAGACGCCGGACCGCATCCGTGAGCCGCTCCTCATGCGCACGCCAGAGTTTGACACCTGCCGCTTCTGGCCGCGCGGGTCGGTCGACCAAGGAGCTCAGCGGACGAAGCTCTGATTGCTCATCCAAGACCCGAATGGCTTCGGCCCGCGCCGGACGGGAATAGCGACGCGATCCGCGGACAAAGGCGATGACGGCGCCGACCAGGAAAATCAAGGTCGCCAATGCGCCGGTTTGTGCGGGGGCATATTCGAATACGCCGACGAGCGCGGCGCAGACAAAAATGCTGATCAGGGTGATGAATGGCCACCAGGCCTTCCACAGCGCAATATCCCGCAATCGCCGAAAGGTACGGTTGATCAGGGCTTTTGTGCCAGGAATTGCGTTCAGGTCAGCCAATCGGGCGTCTGCTCCAGTTCGATCATTTCATCAAAGCTTGGACGGCGACGGACCAGGGCATATTGATCGCCATCGACCAAAACTTCCGCAACGAGCGGTCTTGCATTGTACTGACTTGAGAGCACAGCGCCATAGGCCCCGGATGACATAAACGCAATCCGGCTCCCAGCTGGCACTTCTGGCATATCGCGCTGAGCGGCAAATTTGTCAGTCGATTCGCAGATCGGCCCGACAATATCGTAGCTGGTCTGAGGCGTATCTGTGCTTGGTTTCTGCAAAGGTAGAATGTCGTGATGCGCTTGATACAGCGCCGGACGCATAAGGTCATTCATACCCGCATCCAGGATCAAGAAGGTCCGATCCGGCGCGGGTTTGTGATACAGAACTTCGCTCACCATAACGCCTGCATTGCCTGCAATGACGCGGCCCGGCTCTAGAATGACTTGCAGACCTAAGCCTTCGGTGACTTCGCGAATCATTTGCGCATAATCAGCTGGCGTCGCAGGGCTCTCGCTCTCGCGATACGGAATCCCGAGGCCGCCGCCGAGATCGATCCGCTGCAAATCGTGCCCCTGAGCGCGTAGGTCTTTGACCATGCCCAGCGTTTTCTCAAAAGCAGCCCGCATCGGGGCGAGCTCGCCAATCTGGGAACCGATATGCACGTCGACGCCAATCGCTTTGACGCCGGGCAGTGATTTCATTTGCTCATAAAGGCCCGGCGCATCTGCCCACGGGACGCCGAACTTGTCACCAGATTTACCCGTCGAGATATTTGGATGACCGCCCGCAGCGACATCCGGGTTCACGCGCAGCGCTACCGGCGCGATTTTGCCCATGCTCGCGGCCACTTCAGAAAGGGCCATAAGTTCTGCACCGCTTTCAACATTGAACTGGTGTATGCCTTGCTCCAGCGCGAGCGCCATTTCTTCGCGGGTTTTGCCGACGCCAGAGAAGACGATTTTCTCAGCTGGAATACCCGCCGTCAGGGCGCGCCTGAGTTCGCCGCCCGACACCACATCGGCGCCGCAGCCTTCACTGGCCAGTGTCTTCAGAACTGCGAGATTGCCATTGGCTTTGACCGAATAGGCGATCAGGCAATCCATGCCCTCAAACGCAGCTGCAATCACGCGCGCATGGCGGCGCAGCGTTGCCGTTGAGTAGACATAGACCGGGGTTCCGACCTCATCTGCAATACGATCTAGGTCGACGCCTTCGCAATGAAGACGCCCATCCTCATAATTAAAGTGATGCACGCGCGCCTATCAGCCGGGGCTGACCTCCTCCATGCTTTCCTCTTGGACGTCGCCCGCCGGAGCGGGCTTCGGGATCTCTCCCCCAAGCGAATTGTAATAGGTCTTCTCATCGCTAATTTCGCGCCCAGCAAAGACAGCCGGAGCATCGACCGGTTTCTTCGCTTCCTCAGACGGCGGATCAGAGAAGATTGGCGGCGGGCGGCGCAAATCGCCTGGCAGGCCGCATGCGGCCAATCCAACAAGCACCGATAAGGCAAGCGCCGTTTTCATCGTACGTTTCATATCGGACTCCTATCCGAGGCGTTTCTTCCATTGGTCCACCTGTTCGGCCACCCGAACCGGCGATGTGCCACCATAGCTTTGCCTGCTCATAGCGGACGCTTCAACAGTCAGCACAGAAAATACGTCATTTGTTAGTCGTGGCTCAACCTCTTGCATGTCTTCAAGGCTGAGGTCTGGCAGATCGCACCCTTTTGCCTCAGCCTTTGCGACCAGGCTGCCGGTCACGTGGTGGGCATCGCGGAACGGCATTTTCAGCTCGCGGACCAGCCAATCGGCCAGATCTGTCGCCGTCGAGAAGCCTTTTGCCGCCGCCGCCCGCATATTGGGAGCGTTGAAGCTGATCGACTGCATCATACCAAGCATCGAGGCCGTAGAGAGGCCAAACGTGTCAAAGGCCGAGAAGGTGAGCTGTTTGTCGTCCTGCAGATCCTTGGCATAGGCGAGCGGCAGCGCCTTTACCGCGCCTTGCAGAGCCGCGAATTGGCTCGCGATCAGGCTCGCTTTCGCACGCACCAGTTCGGCGGCATCAGGATTGCGCTTTTGCGGCATGATGGACGAGCCGGTCGACCATTCATCCGACAGTTTTGCAAAAGCAAACTGCGCGCTCGTCCACAGCACAATTTCTTCCGCGAGCCGCGAGAGATGTGTCGCTGCAATCGCAAGGGCAGATAGGGCCTCCAGAGCAAAGTCGCGGGCTGACACGGCGTCGAGCGAGTTGGCCATTGGGCGATAGAAGCCGAGCGCTTCTGCCGTCGCCTCCCGGTCAATCTCAAACCCTGTCCCGGCCAGAGCTGCAGACCCGAGTGGGCTTTCGTTTAACCGCCGCGCGCAATCATCCATCCGGGTGCGATCGCGCTCAATCATCTCGACATAGGCGAGGAGATGATGGCCGAGCGTCACTGGCTGCGCGGTTTGCAAATGCGTAAAGCCCGGCATCACGGTCTCAGTGTGTTCGCTCGCCCGCTGAACCAAGGCGCGTTGCAGGGCTTTTAGCCCCCGCCTTGCTTCGGTCAAAGCGCCGCGCGTCCACAGTCGAAAATCGGTCACCACTTGGTCATTCCGCGACCGAGCGGTGTGCAATCGGCCTGCGGGCTCTCCAATTAGCTCTTTCAGGCGCGCTTCCACATTCATGTGAATGTCTTCCAATTCAGCGCGATAGGGGAAAGTGCCCGCTTCGACCTCAGCGATGACCTGGTCTAGCCCGTCCTGAATGGCGAGATTGTCCTCTTCG
This sequence comes from Pseudomonadota bacterium, assembly GCA_038529885.1. Taxonomy (GTDB): domain Bacteria; phylum Pseudomonadota; class Alphaproteobacteria; order Caulobacterales; family Hyphomonadaceae; genus Henriciella. The sequence continues at coordinate 1,065 of JBCBDI010000181.1, read as the reverse complement.
GTAATGATGCCTTGTTCCGCCAGCATGTCAGCGTGCGCGCGCGATCCAGCGATATCCTCGCGGACCATGCGCTTATCAACATCAATAGACGCATTGATGGATTGCATGATGTCGCTCGGCTGTGCGGCGAAGCGTCCACCCCACATTTGCTGGCCTTTTTTGGTCTCACTCGCCATATCGCCTACTGTCCTTGTCACCGTTTGGAGGGCTGATCGCCCATGGATCGATTTTTGCGCATCGCTATCCCGACTATGTTTGCCGGGATCGTTCTGGCACTTATTGGCGTGGCTTTAAGTGCGACTTCGAGCGGAAGCAACCGCGACCCTGTGGCAAAACTCGCCATTGGCACCCTGGCTAAGCTCGACACGAGCGAAAAAGGGATGCCAGCACCGACGACCGCCTTCTTAGACGCAGATGCGTCAAACGTCACGCTACAGGACTTTGAAGGCCAAGCGGTTTTGATCAATTTCTGGGCCACCTGGTGCGGCCCGTGCGAGCGTGAAATGCCATCTCTCGCCGCCCTACAGACCGCCCGCGGGGATGAGACCTTTAAGGTCATCGCGATCAGTGTCGATGAACCCGCCGATACCGACTATGCCGCGCAGCGTCTGCAGGAGCTGTCCGGCGGTGTGCTTGAGTTTTACACGCTCACACCCGGCCCCGATGGCTGGAACATCGTCTATGATACAGGCGCAAGCGGCGGCTTTCCGACGACGATCCTATATGATCAGGCGGGCGCTAAGATTGCCAAATTGGAAGGCGAGGCCGACTGGGCGAGCTATGAAGCGATTGCCCTTATAGATCTGATCAAAGGTAATTAGCCGATCAGGCCATCCCATAAAAGCTTCAGCCCGACCGAAAAGATCAGCGCGTAAAGAATGCGATAGAACAGCGTTGGGTCGATCCGCTTAACCAGCCAGGCTCCAAACAGAACGCCAATCGGGGCAATTGGGATCAGGATCAGCGAGGTGGTCAGGTTCTCTCGGTCGAACTGTCCCAGCATAGCGTAGGGCAGAACTTTCACGAAATTGACGACGAAAAAGAACATCACAGCCGTGCCAGCAT
>JBCBDI010000180.1:0-5321 GCA_038529885.1 Pseudomonadota bacterium | reverse complement strand
TTACGACGCCCGCATGGCCATCGCCCCGTCCCTCTCCATCTTCCGGCATCGCGCTTATCTGCACTATTGGCTTATGCGGATCGCGGTCGCATCGGCGCGCCAAATGCAATTCGTCGCGATTGGCTGGCAGGTCTATGATCTGGCGCGTGATCCTGTCGAAAATGGCGGCATGGGGCTCAGCATCAATGAAGCCGCCTTTATGCTCGGGCTGGTTGGCTTGGTGCAATTCATTCCCGTCTTGCTGCTGTCTCTCATCGGGGGGCAGGCGGCCGACCGGCTGAACCGCAAAATGATCCTCGTGGTTAGCAATTGCGTGCGCTTGCTGGGGACGATTGGGCTTTTAACAACACTCGCTTTGCCTGCCTCACAGGCGCTCCCGCTAATCTTTGGGGTCGCGTTTTTAATGGGGATTGTAAACGCGTTTACGCCCTCGGCGGCGAATGCGCTCTACCCTCTACTGGTCCCGCGCTCTGATCTACCCACCGCGATCGCGTTTAACTCGCTGGGCTTTCAAACCGCCAAGATTGTTGGTCCCGCTTTTGGCGGATTGTTGCTGGCGTTTGGGGGTTTGAGCTTGGTCTATTCCAGCGCCTTCGTCCTGATTGCGTTTGCCGTTTTGGCCATCGCCACGGCGCAAACGCCGCCGCATGAGAAACTGAACAGCGCCAAAGGGCTCGATATGGTGTTTGAGGGCCTTCGCTATATCGGGCGCAATCGGATCGTTCTCGGCGCGATTTCATTGGACTTGTTCGTCGTGTTCTTTGGCGGGCTCGTCGCGCTGCTGCCGGTCTTTGCACGGGACATTTTGAACGTGGGTGAAACGGGGCTCGGCTTCCTCGCCGCGGCGCCAGCGATCGGCGCTCTGACCGTTGCTTTCTTGCTCGCGCGGCGTCCTTTGCAGCGCAATGTTGGGGCCTGGATGTTCTGGGCGGTGGGGATCTTTGGCGTCGCGACTTTGGTGTTTGGCTTCTCAACGGTGTTCTGGCTGAGTTTTGCAGCGCTTGTTGTCACGGGTGCCGCGGACGAGATTTCTGTTTTCGTCCGAGCCTCCCTCATTCAACTCGCCACACCCGACGAAATGAAAGGCCGGGTGACATCCGTCTCTTTCATTTTCATTTCGGCTTCGAATGAGCTGGGCGATTTTCAGTCCGGCGTTGCGGCCCGGATCTTGGGGCCGGTTGGAGCGGTTCTGTTTGGCGGCGCCGTGGCGATTGGCGTCGGTTTATTATGGATCAAACTCTTCCCGCAGCTGGCGCGGGCCGACTCCTTCGAAGGCGTTGAAGAGCAAGCGGTTTAGGCGCTCGACTTGCCGGGCACCAACTTGCCGAAAAAGGCCCACACATCGTTGACGCCTGCGCCATGGACGGCGCCCGCGCGATAGACCTGTGTGGCGAGATGCAAGATGAGCAGCGTCGTGCCGGCCATTAGCGCAAGCTGCGCAAAGACTTCCCAAACCGGCGGCTCGGTCGGCATCCGCAAGATCAGCAAGAATGGCGTGAAGAACGGCACCCAGGCCATGATCTCGATCAGGGCCGACTCTGCGTCCTGGATCGCAAACGCCAGCATGGCGAGCGGCGCCATCAGCATAACAAAGAGCGGCGTCATCAAGGTCTGCGCTTCTTGGATGGTGTCACACAATGACCCAAGCGCCAGGAACAGCGAGCCATACATCAAATAGCCGAGCACGAAGCTGATCAGCGCAGGAATGAACAGCGCTGGATTGGTCGCAGCGACGACGAGCGATGAGAGGCCATTGGCCACATCCGCCGGAATGCTGTCTCTGACAAACCAAGTCAGCAGGCCCGAACCAATGCCCCAGAAGGCCATCAGGGTCAGCGCCAGCAAAAGCACTGCAATCAGCTTCCCAGCCAAGAGATGCGGGAGCTTTACCGAGGTCAAAAGGCTATCGAAGATCTTATTCGAGCGTTCTTCAATCGTGCCCATGAGCAGATAGTTGATCACAGAGAAAATCAGGAACCAAAGCGAAAAGGCCATCATGATTGAGACAATGAAGGGCGCCTGATCGGCCTGGGTGACCTCAGTTTCCGTGTTGGCTTCTTCCCCCATCCGCAAGCGTTGCTGTTTGACATCGCGGCGCGCTTCGCGGGCCGTGTCGAGCACGTCGCGGCTGACATTGACGGCAGCCAGCGCCCGGTCGAGTTGCAACTCATGTTCGGCCTGACGCGCGGCATTGATAAGGGTGCGCGCCTGCAGGTTTTCAGACCAATATTCAATTTCATCGGTCTCAGTGTTCACAACGATCGCCGCAAAAAGAGGCTGCGGGCCGTCGGGTGTTTCGATCAGAGTTTGACCGAGAAGATAGGGCGCTAAGGCGGCGCTATTTGTGACGGGTGGGTCGACTTCAACAAAGTCCCGGCGCGGGAGCATTGCCGGATTTCCGCCCGCTGCCTCGAACGCTTCCTCGACGCTCGCGCCGTCGCCTCGGGCCGCGTCGAACGCATCGAGAACTTCACTGGAGCGCCGTTCGGTGGCGGCCAACGGGTCGAGGATCATGCGCACCATCTGCGCGTCTGATCCCGCCATTTCCTGACGCAGCGCGTCGGTAAACACCTGGCCTTGTTCGATCACGGTATAATAGCGCGTCGGCTGGGCATTTTGCGCGAAGGTCGGGGCGAGAATGAAAATGCCCAAAATAACCGGCGTGAAGAGCAGGCCGAGCCAAAAGCCCCAGGCCGTGACATAGCCGAGATAGTCCCGGCGCGCGACGAGATAAGTGGACCGGATCATGCGGCATCTCTTTCTTGAGCGGCAGCGTCGGCTGCGAGTGTGTCTGTCAGATCTTGGGCTTCGGCTTCGCTAACCAGGGACACGAAGACATCGCGCAGGCGCGCTTCTTGCGGCGTGAAACTGGTAATCGGCGCGCCGAGCTCAATCGCGGCGCGAAGCGCATCTTGGCTGTTTTGCTGAGGCTTCAGCAGCACCCGCCAATGGTCGCCGTCCTCAGTGGCTTCAAAGCCGGAGGCTGCAATGGCGCGGCCGAGATCAAACCCGTCCGAAACGCCAATATGAACCGCCCGGCCAAGGGCTGCAAAAGCATCATCGAGGCCGCCATCAAAGACTTTTCGCCCGCGCGCCATCATCACGATTTTTTCACAGAGCCGTTCAGCATGCTCCATGACATGGGTCGAGAAGATGATGGTGGCGCCGCGTTTGTGCTCTTCGACAATCAGCTCTTCCAGCGCCAGCTGATTGACCGGGTCGAGGCCTGAGAACGGCTCGTCCAGGATCAAGAATTCGGGCTTATGGGCCAGCGCAGAGAGGATTTGGACCTTTTGCGCCATGCCTTTGGAAAGCTTGGTTACGCGGGCGCGGGCAAATTCTGTCAGGCCCATCATCTCGAGCAGCTCATCGGCTCGGGCCTTGGCGGCGCTATTGGTCATACCCTTAAGGCGAGCGAAATACGTGATGATCTGGCGGGCGCTCATCTTTTTGTAGAGACCGCGCTCCTCCGGCAGGAAACCAACCCGCTTCAGAGATTCCAAGTTCGGAGCGTGACCGAATAGGCTGACCTCGCCCCGATCCGGCGACAAGACGCCAAGCGCCATGCGCAGGCTGGTCGACTTTCCAGCGCCATTTGGGCCTAGAAATCCAACGATTGAGCCTTGCGGAACCTCAAAATCGAGACCCCGAACGGCTTGAAAAGAGCCAAACCATTTGCTCGCGCCGGTCATTTTCAGCGGCAATTCTTCGCCCATCCAACCGTCTCCCGCTCAGAATCTTCCGTTTATCGATATGTAGTTCGACTCTTTTGCCTCGCTAGACTTGCCAAGCCATTAAAGTGTGACAGGATAATTCACATGAAGACGCCGCCGGATCCGTTCGACAAGGATTTGGTCGCCGCTATGGGGAACCCTTCACGTAGAAAACGTGACGATGACCGCCGCATTGCGAGGGCCGAAACGACTTGTGTCTCTTCGCACACTCAAAGCGAGTGCAGCGGAACAGAAACTCTTGCATCAATTGAGCGCGCGCTCAGCCGCCTCGCCTCTGGCACCTATGGCATCTGTGTGACCTGCGGGGACGATATCAGTCTTGCGCGGCTGGAGCGCAATCCAGCGGTTGAAACGTGCGCGAAATGCACCTCGCAGGTGGTCTTTAAAGCGTGCTAAGCGCCGCCAGCACGTCCTTGGTCAGATCGTTCACATCTTCTAGTCCGACTGAAAAGCGGATCCAGCTTTCATCCAAGCCCATCTCCGCCTGTTCTTCTTCAGATAAGGCCCGGTGGGTGGTTGAACTCGGATGACAGGCAAGCGATTTGGTGTCGCCAAGATTGTTGGAAATATCGACCAGTTCCAGCGCGTTCAAAAACTTGAACGCTTCAGCCCGTGCGCCTTTCACAGAAAACGCGATCAGCGTGCCGCCGGTCTCCATCTGCTTGCTATGGACGTCATAGTGCGGGTGATCTGACCGGCCCGGATAGTGAACCTTGTTAATGTTCGGATGCTCGGCAATGGCATCAGCCAGCTGCGCTGCTTTGGCAGACGCTTGGCGGACGCGCAAATCCATCGTCTCCAGGCCTTTCAGAACGACCCAAGAGTTAAACGGCGAGGCTGCCGGCCCGGTATGTCTCAGCCACGGATCGATATGCTCTTCGATAAACTCCGTGGGCCCAAGAATGGCTCCGAGCAGGACGCGGCCATGCCCATCCATATGTTTGGTGGCTGAATAGACCGCAATGTCTGCGCCAAGCTCGAGCGGCTTTTGCAAGATTGGGCTGGCAAACACATTGTCGACTACCAGCAGAGCGCCAGCGGCATGGGCGAGGTCTGCCACGGCGGCGATATCGACAGCTTCCAAAAGCGGGTTGGACGGGCTCTCGATCAAGACCAAACGCGTCGGCTTAGACAGGGCCCGCTTCCAAGCATCAAGGTCATAGCCATCGACAAATTCAGTTTCCACGCCATAGCGTGGCAAGATGGTCGAACAGATATGCCGGCAGGATCCGAACAAAGCATTCGCCGCAACCACGCGGTCACCGGCGCTGCAAGGCGCAATCATCGCGGACGAGATCGCGCCCATGCCCGAACAGGCGACGCGGCACGTCTCAGCGCCCTCTAAAGCGGCGAGGCGTTCGGCCAGCATCTGATTGGTTGGGTTGCCATAGCGCGAGTAGACAAAGCCCTCTTCATCACCCGACATCCGCGCCGCGGCTTGCTCCGCATTGTCATAGGCAAAGCCCGAATTCATGAAGATCGCCTCAGAGGTTTCTCCGAACTGAGAGCGCATCGTTCCTTCGCGCACCAGTTTGGTGGCGAGGGCCCAATTATCACTGCGCTTAGTCATAGCGAAATCCTTTGCAT
>JBCBDI010000179.1:0-5375 GCA_038529885.1 Pseudomonadota bacterium | reverse complement strand
ACTGGAAGCTCGAATTGATCACCGGGATCAAAGCGTTCTCGCGATACAGCGCTTCTTCGTCCGGGGAGGGGCCGTTGAGCACATATATATTGGGATGACTGCCGAGCTTAGCCCGCGTCTTTTCAGCTTCGAAACTGTGCGCCACGAAGAAATGATCGCAGCCCGCATCATGTAGGGCTTCTGCGATCTCAGGCAGGCCGTGGCCATAAGCGTCGGCTTTGATCACCGCGCCTGTCACACCATTGATCTGCGCAGCCCGAACCGTACGCCAGTTCGTGGCGATATTGGTGAGATGAATACGGGCGCGCGGGCGAAGACTCATAAGCGCGGGATTACAACGCTTTGCGGCAGATGTAAGGCCTATTCGTCAAACGCATCCTGAGAGGCGCGGGCCAAATTGCCGAAACGCGTGACATTGGCATCGAAGGACAGAACGACTTTGCCGATCGGGCCGTGGCGCTGTTTGCCAAGGATGACTTCAGCAGTGCCATAGACTTCATCCATGCGCTGACGCCAGGACGCCCATTTGTCTGCCGCGGCGGGATCTGCGCCATCGGCCTGCGGTTCGGTCCGCTCCAGATAATAGCTTTCGCGATAGACGAACATAACGACGTCCGCGTCTTGTTCGATCGAGCCTGATTCGCGCAGGTCCGAGAGCTGCGGGCGTTTGTCATCGCGCTGTTCAACTTGCCGAGACAACTGCGAGAGCGCGATCACCGGCACGTTCAGCTCTTTGGCAAGGGCTTTCAGCGTGGTGGTGATCTGCGTGATTTCTTGCACGCGGTTGACGTCAGACTTTCCCGAGGTGCCGGTCAGCAGCTGTAGATAGTCAATAATGATCAGATCAACGCCTTGCGCTCGGCTGAGACGGCGGGCGCGCGCGGCGAGTTGGCTGACGGAGATGCCGCCTTGGTCATCGATGTAGAGCGGCAGGTTTTGCAGCTCTTCCGTCGCTTCGCGCAGCGTTTCGAAATCATGCTTGTCGAGATCGCCTTGGCGGATCTTATGAGCATTGATGCTGGTGCGCTCAGCCAGGATCCGGGTTGCGAGCTGTTCGGAAGACATCTCCAGAGAGAAGAACGCCACTTTGCCGCCTTCCAGCGTCTTGGTGGAGCCGTCTTCTTGCTTCTCGCCCCGATAGGCGGCGGCGACATTGTAGGCGATGTTCGTCACCAGCGAGGTTTTCCCCATGGAGGGACGCCCGGCGAGAATGATCAGGTCAGATTTGTGCAGCCCGCCCATTTTATGGTCGAGATCATCGAGGGCTGTCGCGATGCCAGCAATCTTGCCTTCGCGCTTAAAGGCGGCCTCCGCCATTTGTAGTGACTCAGTCAGCGCTTCGGCAAAACTTGAAAAGCCGCGTCCAGTCGACCCGCGCTCGGCCAAGGCGAAGAGCTCGCGTTCGGCGAGTTCAATCTGCTGCGAGCCATCGACGTCGCGGTCATGGTGTTGAGCGCGCGACTGCACACCGGCGCCGATATTGATGAGCTCACGGCGCATGGCGAGATCGCGAATGATCCGCGCATAGTCCTGGACTTCGGGGCCGAAGGCGGCGCTGTCGAGCAAGTCTGCGAGATATTGTGCGCCGCCAATTTGTGTGAGGCGCTCATCTTTCTCAAACTGCTCGCGAAGCGTTACGCCGTCGGCAACGCGCCCATTCTGGATGAGCATCATGCAGGCTTCGAAAATTTCCTGATGCGCGGGGGCATAGAAATCAATCGGACGCAGGATATCCGAGACACGCTGAAAGGCGTTATTGTCATACAGGATGGAGCCGATCACAGCGGCTTCCGCCGACAAATTGTGCGGCAGTTCTGGACCGACTGGGTCGGAAGATTGAAGCGGGGCGACGGCTGTACTCATCGGCAGGCATTAACCATATTTAGGTCTGAAGGGGGATCCCCACATAACAGATTCCCCCTGAAGAATCCTGGTTTATCCACAGACCAATTACTGCGCAGCAAGTGAACCGTTTTCCCGTAGTGGTCTTTTGACTCCAATACGCTATGTAGCGCCCTTCGCGTTTGCTGATTCATCGCTGCCAGAGCCCGTTCTAAATGCCCCAGGCTTCTCTTCTCGCCAATCTCAACAGTCCTGCCGCCGTCTATGGCGCGCCGTTCGGTTTGGATGTCTTGCGCCTAATCGAAGCGCTGGAAGAACGAGGCAGCGCGGTGCTCTATGTGGCGCGCGATGACAAGCAGGCAGCGACGGCCTTGAAGCTCGCGCAATTCTATCGCCCCGCATTGGAGACTGTTCGTCTGCCAGGCTGGGATGTCTTGCCTTATGATCGGGTGAGCCCGTCCCCGGCTGTGGCCGCAGCGCGATGCGCAGCTCTCGCCGCTTTAGCCCAACGCGCCGCCAATGCAGAGCCGTGTTTGGTGGTGACAACCGCAAGCTCCATGGTCCAACGCGTCCCGCCGATTGCCACTATGCGGGCGAGTTCGCTGTCGGTTTATACGGGCGGCCGGATCCAACAGTCGGATCTCTCCTCATACCTGTCAGTAAACGGTTATGTTCGGGTCGCGTCAGTGTCTGAGAAAGGCGAATATTCGATCCGCGGTGGCAAGGTCGATATCTATCCGCCCACCGGAGATGAGCCGGTTCGCCTCGACTTGTTTGGCGACGAAGTCGAGACGATCAAAGCCTTTGACCCAGAGACGCAGATTTCGACGCGCACTTTGAACCGCGTGGCCTTGGCTCCGGTCTCAGAAATTCTGTTCAATGAGCAGACGCTGGCTCTGTTCCGAGAGCGTTATCTCGCTGAGCTTGGCTCGCCGGTTGGCGATCCCATGTATGAGGCCGCGCGGGCAGAGATCCGCCGCGGCGGGATAGAGGGCTGGTTGCCGCTCTTCCACTCGCATCTTGATACGCTCTTCGACTATCTCGGACCAGACGCACTGATCGGTCTGGGCGCACTTTCCGCCGAAGCGGCGAGCGAACGCTTGGCCCAAGCCACGGATTATCACGCCGCGCGCTTGGAGGCTGCAGGCGAGGAGCGCCAAGCGCGGGTCCTCGCACCAGAACACCTTTATCTCTCTGAAGGCGAGCTGTCCGCCGTCTTGCAATCGCGCGGCGTCGCGCGCTTTCATGCGGGGTCCGGCGATGGCGGTGTCAGTGTGGGCGGCGCGCAAGGCCGGGATTTTGCGCCGGAACGCGCGCAGCCGGATGTGAACATTTTCGAGGTCGCCGCCGCCCATGCCAAGGCCCTGCACGATGCCGGTAAGACGGTTATTTTCGGGGCATGGACAGAAGGCTCAGCCAGCCGCCTTGAAGGCGTGCTCGAAGATCATGGCCTGCCGGACGCGACGCGTATCTATTCGCTGGATGCCGCCCGTCAGGCGGAAATCGCGATCTGTGAATTGCCACTGGAGAATGGCTTCGAAACCAAAGACCTCGTCATCATTGGCGAGCCGGATATTCTGGGCGACCGACTGGCGGCCCCACGACGCAAACGAAAAGCCGCAAATTTCATCGCCGAGGCGGGCAGCCTCAATCCGGGAGATCTGGTGGTCCATGTCGACCATGGCGTCGGGCGCTATGTCGGGCTGAAGACGCTGGATCTCGCCGGCGCAGCGCATGACTGTTTGGAACTTGGCTATGCCAAGGGCGACAAGGTCTTCTTGCCGGTTGAGAATATCGACCTGATCAGCCGCTATGGCAGCGAAGATGCGGAGAGCGCCATTGACGGGCTCGGCGGCGTCGGCTGGCAGACGCGCAAAGCCAAAGCCAAGAAAAAGATCTTGGAAATGGCCGCCGAACTCATGGCCATCGCGGCGGCGAGAGAGATGCGCAAAGCCGACAGCGTGGTGACAGGGGATGGACTCTATGAGGAGTTCGCCGCGCGCTTCCCATACGAAGAAACCGATGACCAGCTGAACGCGATTGAAGACGTGCTTGGCGATCTCTCCTCCGGCAAACCAATGGACCGCCTGGTCTGCGGCGATGTTGGGTTCGGCAAAACCGAAGTCGCATTACGGGCTGCGTTTGTAGCGGCAATGGCGGGGCAACAAGTGGCGGTGATCGCTCCGACGACGCTGCTTGCGCGTCAGCACTATAATACATTCGCGGCGCGGTTCGCCGGTTGGCCGCTTGTGGTGAAACCGCTCTCGCGTTTTGTCTCCGCAAAAGAAGCGAGCGAGACCAAAGCTGGAATGGCGAACGGGACTGTCGATGTCGTCGTGGGCACGCATGCGTTGCTGGCGAAGAATGTCGAGTTCAAGCGCCTCGGTCTGCTCGTGGTCGACGAAGAGCAGCGCTTCGGCGTGAAGCACAAAGAGCGCCTGAAAGAATTGAAAGCGGATGTCCACGTCCTGACCCTATCCGCGACGCCGATCCCGCGGACGCTGCAAATGGCGCTGACCGGCATTCGCGATCTTTCCATTATCGCGACGCCGCCGGTCGACCGTCTCGCGGTGCGGACTTATGTCACTGAATTCGACGCGGTTACCATTCGCGAGGCGTTGCTGCGCGAGAAGTATCGCGGTGGGCAGAGTTATTATGTGGCGCCGCGTATCTCCGATCTCGATTACCTTGAAAACTTCCTCAAAGCCAATGTGCCAGAGGTGAAGTTCTGTGTCGCGCATGGCCAGATGCCGGCGGGCGAACTCGAGGATCTGATGACCGCCTTCTATGAGGGCGAGTATGATGTGCTCCTCTCAACCACCATTGTTGAAAGCGGCCTAGATATTCCGCGGGCCAACACGCTGGTGATCCATAAAGCCGATCGATTTGGACTGGCGCAGCTCTATCAATTGCGCGGCCGGGTCGGGCGCTCGAAGCTGCGGGCCTATGCCTATCTGACGACACCTGCGGACCGGGTCATCTCGCCATCAGCCGAACGCCGTTTGCGGGTGTTGCAATCACTCGACAGTCTCGGCGCAGGCTTCCAGCTCGCGAGCCATGATTTGGATATGCGCGGCGGCGGCAATCTCCTCGGCGATCAACAATCGGGCCATGTCCGCGAAGTCGGCGTCGAGCTTTATCAGCAAATGCTGGAAGACGCGGTCAAAGCGCTGCAATCGGGCTCGAACGATGTTGACGATGTTGTCGATGAATGGTCACCGCAGATCAATCTCGGCCTCTCCGTGCTTATCCCGGAAGGCTATGTCGAGGACTTGGGCGTGCGCCTTGGTCTTTATCGCCGGTTGGCAGATCTTGGCACCGAGACCGAACGAGAGGCCTTCGCAGCCGAGCTCATCGACCGGTTCGGACCGCTACCACCAGAGACGCAGCAATTGCTCAACGTCACCGCGGTGAAAGTGACCTGTAAGGCGCTCGGGATTTCAAAATTGGATGCGGGTCCGAAAGGCGTGGTCATTTCCTTCCGTGATGACACAGCAGTTGATCCGGCCAAGTTGATGATGCTGGTGCGCTCG
>JBCBDI010000178.1:0-5406 GCA_038529885.1 Pseudomonadota bacterium | reverse complement strand
CTTGGCCATAAAGGCACGGTTGGCTTTCCAATCTTTGGAGAGCTCCACATTTGCGACGAGGCCGGTGACGAGGTCGGCGTCGGCGAAGAAGGTCAGATCTATTTTGGCGGCACGCCGGCCCCGAATTATCACAATGCCCCGGAAAAATCGAAAGGCGCGCTCAATCCGAAACATGAAGATTGGTCGTCACTCGGGGATGTCGGCAAAGTGGACGAAGATGGCTTTCTCTACCTGACAGACCGCAAAGCCTTCATGATCATTTCCGGCGGCGTGAACATCTATCCGCAAGAGGCCGAGAACATTCTCATAACCCACCCTGCGGTCGCCGATGTCGCCGTCATAGGCGTGCCGAACGATGAGTTTGGCGAAGAGGTGAAAGCCGTCGTCCAACCAATGGAGGGCGTAGAGGGGGATGACGCGCTCGCTGATGAGCTGCTCGCCTTTTGCAATGAGCGTTTGGCTAAAATCAAATGCCCTCGCTCAGTCGATTTCGACCCCGCGCTGCCGAGGCACCCCACTGGCAAGCTTTATAAGCGCCTCGTGCGAGACCGCTATTGGGGCAACAAAGACAGTCGCATTGTTTAAGAGTAAGACTTGAACAAATGCATCCTAACCCACAAACTTTATTGAAGAAAATTTCCGGGAGAAACTCATGGCCGATCCAAAAACAGTACACTATTCAGATCTAGAAAGCCTGGTTGGGCAGACACTTGGTCCCTCAGATTGGTTCGAGGTCGATCAAGGTCGGATCAATACATTTGCTGACGCCACCGGCGACCATCAATGGATCCACGTGAATGAAGAAATGGCGACCAAGATGCTCGGTTCAACCATCGCGCATGGGTATCTGACATTGTCCTTGCTTCCAATGTTTGGACCACAAGTTCTGTCGGTCGAGGGCGTCAGCCGAGGCATCAATTATGGGGCCAATAAAGTCCGCTTTACGAACATGGTTCCAGTGAACTCAAAACTGCGCATGGTGCAGACCGTGAAAGAAGTGAATGAGAAAGCGGGCGGCAAGCAAATGATCTCCGAATGCTCTATCGAGATTGAAGGCCAGGACCGCCCGGCGTGCGTCGCAGAAACAATCACCGTTCTTTATGGCTAAACGCGCCCTATATTGGATGGGCGTCTGACGAAAAAGGAGGCCGATCCATGCTGCCGCCCAAACCCATGCCGAACACCAAGCGGATCCAACGCTCTGATAAAGAGTGGCGCGAACTGCTGACCCCGGAGCAATATCGCGTGGGCGTCAAAGAAGGCACTGAGCGCGCTTTCTCGCCTGGAAATTTCGAAGGCGAAAAGCGCGATGGCGTCTATCATTGCGTCGGCTGTGACACACCGCTTTGGTCCTCGGAGCACAAATTCGATAGCGGCACAGGTTGGCCAAGCTTTTGGCAACCGGTCCGCGAAAGCGCCGTTGAAACCAAGACGGATTTCAAACTGATCTATCCGCGTTCAGAGTGTCATTGTGCGACCTGTGGGTTGCACATGGGTCACGTCTTTAAGGATGGTCCGCCGCCAACCGGCCAGCGTTGGTGCATCAATGGTGTGGTATTGAACTTCCGCGTCGCTGGAAGTTGAAATTACAACTAGACAAGTCATAGGCCTCAGGTAATTTGCCGCTATTCGATAAATAGCGGAGATACGTATGCGTTCGACTCATGTCTTTGCGGGACTGGCCAGCTTGTCAGTGATCGCGGCTTGCACTTCAACTGCGACGACCCCATCAGCCCCCGTTTTAGTCGAGGCGACAGCCGCCGAAACCGATCCAGCGAAAGACACAGAATTGACCCTCACCCCACCCGTTGCCAAGCGCGAACCCCTGACCATCGAGCAAGTCGGACGCACGCGCATTGATCCCTATAATTGGATGAAAGACGAGAATTGGCAGCAAGTGATGCAAGACCCCACCGTCTTGCGCGCAGACATTCGCGAATATCTTGAAGCCGAGAACGCTTTTACCAAAGCCAAGCTCGAAGAACCGCTCACAGACTTAACCCAAGAATTGTTCGAGGAGATGCGCGGCCGGATCAAAGAGGACGACAGTTCTCTGCCCTCAGTCGACGGGCCGTATGCCTATCTCTCCAAGTTCAGGACCGGCGGCGAATATCCGATCTTTGCCCGCAAAGATGCGGCAGACATCTATGATCAAGAAGCCGAAGAAGAGATCCTCCTCGATGGCGACGAGATGGGCAAAGGCAAAGCCTATTTCGCTTTCAACACGGTCGCCCAAAGTCCTGACCATAAAATGATTGCCTATGCCGTGGATGAACAAGGCAGCGAGTTTTACACCATCAAATTCAAGGATCTCGAGACCGGCGAAACGCTGTCGGAGACGGTTGAAAACACCGCTGGCGATTTTGTATGGGGCGCAAAATCTGATCGCGTCTTTTGGGTTGAGCGCGACGATGAAGGGCGTCCCTCTGCGGTTCATATGTATACGCTTGGCGGAGACGGTTCGACTGAGATTTATCGCGAACAAGACCCCGGCTATTTTGTCGGCGTTAGCGAGTCCCAATCGGGCGACTATATCTTCGTCACCTCCGGCAGCCATACCACCAGCGAAGCGCATTTCTTTAAAGCCGATGCGGAAACACCCACGCTTCAAACCGTCGCTGCCCGCGAAACCGATGTTGAATATAGCGTTGACCATTGGGGCGATCAGTTCGTGATCTCGACCAATGTCGATGGCGCGGTTGATTTCAAAATCGTCACTGCGCCCGTTGACGCGCCGGGCCGGGAAAATTGGGTGGATCTAGTGCCCCACGAACCCGGCACGCTCGTCCTCGGCATGGATGCGCTGAAGAACCATCTAATCCGGCTTGAGCGCCACGAAGGCCTGCCACGGATCATCGTTCGCGAGCGCGAGAGCGGAACCGAAGAAACGATCGCGTTTGAGGAAGAGGCCTATGCGCTCGGAACCTCCGTCGGTTACGAGTATGACACAACGCAAATCCGCATCACCTATTCCTCGCCGTCGACGCCATCGCAGACTTTTGACTATGATTTGGTGTCGAAAGAGCGCGTACTGCGCAAAGAACAAGAGGTTCCCTCCGGGCACGATGCAAGCGACTATGTGGTCAAACGCGTCATGGCCCCAGCGCGCGATGGTGAGACCATCCCGGTCACCATTCTCTACCACAAGACCACCGCGATCGATGGCAGCGCGCCAATGATGCTCTACGGCTATGGCTCTTATGGACACACCATCTCGGCCAGCTTTCGGACCACGCCGCTAGCGCTCGCCAGTCGCGGCATGGTCTACGCCATCGTCCATCCGCGTGGGTCTATGGCGAAAGGCTATCAATGGTATCTGGACGGCAAGCTTGAGAAGAAGGTCAACACGTTCAATGACTATGTTGATGCCGGAAACTTCCTGATCGATGAGGGCTATTCAACCCGCGGAAGCGTTGTCGGCATGGGCGGCTCGGCTGGCGGTCTCTTAATGGGTGCCGTCGCCAATCAAGATCCAGAAATGTTTGCCGGGATCATCGCCGCTGTGCCCTTTGTTGACGTGATCAACACCATGTCAGACGAGTCCCTGCCGCTCACCCCGCCGGAATGGCCAGAATGGGGTAACCCGATTACCAGCGCTGAGGACTATGACACGATCCTGGACTACAGCCCGTATGATCAGGTTACGGCCAAGCCCTACCCGGCCATGCTGATCACAGGCGGTCTTAGCGATCCGCGCGTGACCTATTGGGAGCCGAGCAAATGGGCTGCGAAGCTGCGCCATGAAGCGCCAGAAGCTGGGCCTTACTTCTTGCGCATCAATATGGAAGCCGGTCATGGCGGCGCGTCGGGCCGATTTGAAGGCCTGAAAGAGACCGCGCTGGAATATGCGTTTGCCCTCGCCGCGGTTGGTAAAGCCGACGGTGTTGACCTCGATTAAAATCTGAGTTTAGTGCAGCTAAACTGCGACCAGCTGGGCGACCCCTGGCTGGTCGCTTCTCTTTGATAGATGCGCGGCACACCCATGACAGAGACTCTTCTCGGCCTTCTCGATACCCACACTCTGGACCCGGCGCATTCGGAAAAACGCGCTTGGTTGGTCACCGCCATGCAGAAAATCGAGGCGGACTTTAATCGCAGCTCCGATACACATTTGCACAAGCTCGAACTGTCGGCGCTCGAAGGGATCACGCTCTATTTAAAAGACGAAGCGATCCACCCCACCGGGAGCTTGAAGCATCGCCTGGCGCGCTCATTGATCCTGTATGGACTTTGCGGCGGACGCATCGGTCCTGACACCACATTGATCGAAGCCTCGTCTGGAAGCACGGCGGTTTCGGAAGCCTATTTTGCGCAGCTCCTCGGCCTCCCCTTTGTGGCAGTTGTGCCGAAAGGGACATCAGCCAAAAAACTCACCGAAATCACGCGCTATGGTGGCAAGACCGTCGAAGTCGAGTCCAGCGAGATCTATCACGAAGCCCAACGCCTCGAGACCGAGACGGGCGGTTATTATCTCGACCAATTCACAAATGCTGAGCGCGCCACAGACTGGCGCAGCAATAATAATATCGCTGAGAGCATGTTGCAGCAAATGGCGTTGGAACCCCATCCGGTGCCGGACTGGGTGATCGTAGGTGCCGGAACCGGCGGCACATCAGCAACGATTGGGCGCTATGTACGCTATCGCTCGAGCGACTATTCGACGACGCAGGTTTGCGTGGCAGATCCTGAAAACTCGGTCTTCTTTGACGGCTATAAAGACAATGATCCGAGCCGCACCGAATGCGTCCGCTCGCGCATTGAAGGCGTAGGACGCCCGCGCATGGAGCCGTCCTTCCTGCGCCCGGTCATCGATCGCATGATCAAAGTCTCCGACGCGGCCAGCATCGCCACCATGTGGTGGCTAAAAGACATAACCGGACGCCGCTTCGGTCCATCGACGGGGCTCAATGTCTATGCCGCCTTGTCGCTTGGATTAGAGATGAAAGCGGAGCGGCGCAGCGGCAGTCTGGTCACGCTGATTTGCGACAATGGCAACCGTTATGAAGACACCTGCCATGATGCGGTGTGGCTCCGCGATCAGGGGATCGATATCGCGCCCCACTTGACCCAATTGCAGACCCTGCACGCCGCCTAAGTCAGGTGTTTGCCGAGGCTGGTAATCTCTTCGACGGCATAGCCAAGCGCTTGGTAGAATTTGAGCACCTCGGCGTTCGAGCTTCGGACTTGCAAATTGAGCTTGGTGCAGCCGATGTCTGCAAGACCTTGTTCGGCGCGCCGCATGAGCATTGAGGCAATCCCCATACGCCGACAGGATGGACTGACCGCGAGCTTATGGACCCAGCCGCGCACGCCGTCATAGCCCGCGAGCACCGTGCCGACGACTGCATCATCTACAATCGCAACATAGAAGAGGTCCGGTTGCACGCGGCGTTTTCGCGCGATCAC
>JBCBDI010000177.1:0-5417 GCA_038529885.1 Pseudomonadota bacterium | reverse complement strand
ATAAGCCTGCAGATTCAACAGGACCGATGGGTGCTTATTTGCATCTTCATGGTGGCGGCTATTTACTTGGAACACCCGAAACCTCTGATCCGCACAATGTCCTCATTGCGCAACAACTCGGTATTACGATCGTCTCGGTAGATTATCGCCTCGCGCCTGAGCATCCCGTTCCGGCGGCTTTGAATGACAGTTATGCTGTGCTCGCTTGGATGCACAGTAACGCCTCTGACCTTGGAATTGACGCCGACCGTATCGCCATTGGAGGAGAGAGTGCGGGCGGCGGTCTCGCAGCAGCACTGGGCCTTCATGCGAGAGACCAAGGCGAGTATCCGGTCTGCTTCCAGCTTCTGACCTGCCCTATGTTAGATGTTCGAACCGGCAGCGAAGGCCATCCAGGCGATCCATTGACGGGCGAATTCGTCTGGACGCGTGAGCGCAATCAGCTTGGTTGGTCGTATTATTTGGGAGATTCAGCCCCGATCGCTCCCTGCGTACCGGCCAGAGCAGATAGCTTAGAAGGGTTACCGCCCACGTGGCTCAGTACCGGCGCGTTAGATTTGTTCCGAGACGAGAATATCGAATATGCGCAACGCCTCCTCAAAGCCGGAGTTGCCACCGAGCTCATTCTCTATCCTGGCGCGTGTCATGGATTTCAATTGGCCGAAGATGCGAGCGTGACGAAGCAATTCGCCAGAGATCACATGGAAGCATTGGCGCGCGCCTTAAGCTAGGCGCATACCCGCTGAGCTTGAGTCTCAGCATAACCAAAAGCGGCGCTCGTATGAACGCCGCTTCTGTTTACCCCTTTTGAGAAACGCGCCTTAGCTCGCTTCCTTCTTGGCTTGGTCTTCAAGCCCATATTCGCGGACTTTACGATAGAGAGTCGAGCGCCCAATCCCGAGGCGGCGTGACACTTCACTCATATGCCCAGCATAGTGCTCGATCGCGAATGCAATCAGGTCCCGCTCAACGTCAGACAGGCTTCGAACCTCTCCCGATTCCATAACCGATACTGGGCCAACGCCTGGGGCACTTTGTGGGGCCGCGTCATTGGCGGCGCTTGGCCGCTCTGGAACCTCTGGAAGCGCTGCAATCTCAGGCATGATTCCGCTAATTTGCGGGAAATCATGGGGCTGCAGCATATCCCCTTCACACAAGACCACAGCGCGGAACACAGCATTTTCAAGCTGGCGAACATTGCCTGGCCAATCAAAGGCGCAGAGCATTTTCAAAGTCTCTTCAGCGGCCCCAACGATGCGGGTGCCTTCTGACGCGTTAAACCGTCCGATGAAGTGATCGACCAGAGCCGGCACATCTTCGACACGCTCTTTCAAGCTTGGCATTTCAACTGGGAAGACATTCAAGCGATAGAACAGGTCTTCACGGAAAGCGCCTTCTTTAACGCGTTGTGCGAGATCGCGATTGGTTGCTGAGATGATGCGAACATCAACCTTGACCGGGCGGCGTGCACCGACAGGATCGACTTCGCCTTCTTGCAAAGCGCGCAGCAGCTTCACCTGCATGTCGAGCGGCAGTTCACCTACCTCGTCCAGGAAGAGCGTGCCGCCATCGGCTTCAACAAACTTACCTGCTGACCGAGACACAGCGCCTGTAAACGCGCCCTTCTCGTGACCAAACAAGATGCTCTCAACCAAGTTCTCAGGGATCGCGCCACAGTTCACTGAAATGAACGGCTTACCCGCGCGGTCTGACGCGCCTTGAATGCAGCGTGCGATGACCTCTTTACCGACACCGCTTTCCCCCAAAATAAGGACTGGAATATCAGAGGCAGCGGCGCGTTGGCCGAGCCGGATCACTTGGCGCATAACGGGCGCACTGGCGATCATGTCATCAAAGCCCATGCCCCCTTCGGCCTTACGGGTCAAACGCTTCACTTCCCCGGTGAGCGATGACAGTTTGAGCGCGTTTCGGATTGAAACAACCACGCGCTCTGGATTGGCAGGCTTAACGATAAAATCGACGGCGCCGCTGCGCATGGCAGCCACAATCGTGTCGATCCCGCTTGTGGCGGTCAGCATGATAACTGGCAGGTCTGGACGACGCTCTGTCAGCATCTCCAGAGTGTCCATACCGGATAGGCCAGGCATCGTCAGGTCGAGCAGGACAACGTCGGCGCCAGCATTGGAATCCGTCGCAATCGCAACACCAGTCTCTCCATCAGGGGCCGTGCGGCAAGCAAAGCCAGCCTTCTCAACCGCTGCTGTCAGGAGACGGCGTTGTGTTGGATCGTCATCAATTACCAGAACCGTCTTGGCCATGCTACATCCCTCAAAATTTCACGGCGCCAGAAGCGCGCGTGGTTCATTACGCTACGCCCCGTAATGGCACATAGAGATGAGGTTATGGTTCAACTGACCGTTTGAATTTTATCGAATTTTATTCGATTTCTGCGAGGTCCTTGAAGACATGTTCGCGCCAACCAACACGGGAAAATGGCTTCCACTTGCCTTCTGGTTGGGCCAAGCGGTCGGCAACCGCGACCATGACCAGCGGATTGACGCCGAGCCCAATATGGCTCGCAGGGACGACAATATTTTCCGTCTGCATGCCCTTCTCAGGATGCTGGACAGACCCACGCCACGACACGATGCCGTCTGTTTTGGTCCAAATCGACGTGGTCGGTACAGGCGGAGCTGCGCCGAGGTCGAGATAACGGCCCTCTTCTTCTGGCTGCGTCTGCTTGCCATTGATCGCTTCAAAGATGCGACTCGGCGCGGCGTGGCGACGATTATTGCTGATCGGACTGCCGAGCGAGATGACCATGCGGATGATATCTGGGTGCATTTTAGCCAGTTCACGCGCAAACACGCCGCCCAGGCTCCAGCCGACAATTGAGAGCTTCCGGCCGTTTTCGGCATAGATTCGCTCAACCAAATCGGACATCATTTGCTCGCGCTCTTCATTGAAGCGCATATTGCGACCGAGGCCCCAGCCATAGGATTTATAGCCAAGATCATCGAATAGACGCCGCATCGGGCGCGTTGAACGGTCTGTGGTCATAAATCCAGGCAAAACAAGCACAGGATGCCCGTCACCTTTGGGTAGATCTCGCATTTTGCTTCTAAACAAGCGGAACGCACCAAGTTCTAGGACAGCGCGCCCCTCGGTGAGCGTCCAAAACGGATGTGGCGGTTTCGCCATTGCTGCAGCAGCCATATTATCCTCCCGTCTTCCGTGTTTTCACGGTTATTTTTGCAACCATGCAATGTAACAAGTTACGTGGCAAGGCTGAGACTGGATTAGCTGGCTTTGGCTTTAGATTTGGTTGACGGCTTTCGTTTGGCCGTGCTTGCCCGCGGTTTGCGTTTCGCTGGCGCCCTAGTCTTTGCTGCAGCAGCAGCTTTTTTCGGCGCTGGCTTTGGCGGCGAGAGATCGATTCCCGCAGCTTTCGCCATCTCCTCAAAACTGTCTTGCAAGCATTGCGCGTAGAATTCCGGATCGGGCATCACGTCACGATCTGCGGTGAACGTAATTGTCGCCTCTTTCAGATAGCTTTGCACCACATGGCCGAGCGCCATGCCGTCTAGAAGGCACAATAGCCCCTGCATGCTGACAAGCTTCGCGCCCGCCTGATAGATCGGAACTGGCGGACCTGGCACATTGGTCACAACCGTATTGATTACCGGGCGCGCCATATAGTTTGCCACCCCGAGCCGCGAATAGAGCTGCGCGCCGAGGGCCATGAACAGCGCTGGCGACACTTTACTCGCCTCGGTCATCTGCCGCGCGCCAAGAGCGCTCGTCATTTCTTTAGACCGGCTGGTCTGGTCATAGACATAGGCCATGCGCTCAGAGGCATCGGCGATATGGGTGCCCAGCGGCGCAATCATCGCCGACACCTGGTTGCCCATCGTGTTCTTCTCACCTTCGGTCCGCACAGAAATCGGCGCCATCGCCGTCATGGTCGTCTTGGGCAGGTCATTGTGATGCTTCAGATATTTGTGCAGGCCACCGCCAATAATGGTGAGCATCACATCATTGACCTTCGCGCCATCCGCCAACGCGCGCAGCGCCTTGATGTGCGAAAGCTCAAAGACCCGTCCGTCCACCACGCGGTGCGGCGAAATCTTTGTATTGAACCGAGTTTTCGGCGCTTCAATCGCGGCTTTCAGCCCAAAGTCGCCTTTGATCATGCCCTTCGCCGCACGGTACAGTCCCGGCACGGCTTGCGCAGAGACGCCCATTTGGCGGATCGGGTTGATCCAAGCACGCACATAGCCTTTGGCGAACATGCTAACGCGGTTTGGATACTTTTCTGGCTTCCAATTGTCTGGCTCGTTTGGTGAGGCCACGCTCGGCGTCGGCGTATGCAGCGCTTGCATCAAGTCGATCCCCGACATCCCATCAATGGCGGCATGGTGGACCTTGGAGACAATTGCATAGGAGCCTTTCGGGATCCCTGGAACATTGTCCAAACCTTCGACCACCGTCATTTCCCATGGCGGACGGGACAGGTCGAGCGGTCGTGCAAACAGACGCGCGGCTTGAATGTTCAGCTGACGCCAATCCCCAGGCTTCGGCAGAGCGACGTGTCGGACATGGTATTCCAGATCAAAGTCGGCATCTTCCACCCAGTAGGGATAATCGACATTGAACGGCACTTTGACGAGCTTTTGGCGCATCGTTTTGGAAAACCGCATCCGCTCTTCGTAGAACCGCAAGATATCTTTGAACCGGACAAAACCACCCGGCGCGGTCGATGGATCATAGATCAAGATCGATCCGATATGCATCGGCGAGCTTGGTGTCTCCAGCGCGACAAAGGACGCGTCCATGCCTTGTAATTGTTCCATCATTTCCTCCCAAGCCAGCCCGCACTGAGGTCTTGGTCGCCATACGCGAAACTGGTTTCAGAAACTATGACCCTTTGTTTTCAATTTGACCAGTCGATTTCCCCCAGCTGGCGAAATCCACACAGGCTGAACGCGTCTAGGTAATAATACGTAGGAGGCAATAAATATTGATGCATAGAAGAAACACTCCACAGCATTTTTAACCAAAACCCGAACCCTGTTCTGAATTTCACTTGTAGAGATCCAAAAATCCTGATTCAGCTCCAATAAAGACTGGGCGCAAAGATCCAGCTCGGGGAGTTCGTTTTGGAGAAGATACCGTCAAAAGGACGCGTGATGGCGTTCGTCTGCGGCATCATCTTTTTAGATGCCGTCGGCTTCGGCTTGCTCATGCCGATTATGCCAGAACTGTTAGAAGACGTTGCGGGTCTTTCCCTCAGCGAAGGGGCGGCCATTGCCGGGCTTTTGCTGAGCACGTTCGCGCTCATGCAATTCATCTTTGCCCCTATTCTGGGCGGCTTAAGCGATCACTTTGGTCGGCGTCCCGTCTTGCTATTGGCGCTGCTCGGGTTCTCGATTGATAGTTTCATCATGGCATGGGCT
>JBCBDI010000176.1:0-5434 GCA_038529885.1 Pseudomonadota bacterium | reverse complement strand
CCGCAAATGTGATTGAACAAAAGCTGGTCGAGCAATGCCCCCCTGGGCAGATGCCCGCCTATTTGCTCGAGCTGGAAAACCAACCGCTCGAGCCCGGTGGCATTATTGACGATACCGAATAGGCGGGTGGCTTTAAGTCTGCTTTCTGCGTCAGAGCGGACAAAGGAAAATTTACACCGCTCATCCCGGGCTTGACCCGGGATCTAGTGCCGCAAGTACCATCCAAGATTGCCGGAGATCCCGGCCTGCGCCGGGATGAGCGGAGTTAGAAAGAGCCTCATCCTGAGCGAAGTCGAAGGACGAGGCGGGCTCCTGGGAAGCACGGCCCTTTATCCTTCGACTTCGCTCAGGATGAGGGCCTAAATTAGTTTCGGCTGTTCCTGACCTATAGTGGATACTTAAATTCTCGCGTCATCTTCGACCGCGGCGGTCTGAGGATCCAGCATCCGAGTTTGCCCCATGTGGAGAAGGTCCGAGATGGGCCCTCAGACAGCCTCCCGGCTGTCGAGGGGGACGCGTGCGGCTTGAAACCCCGCCACCGCTCATCCCGGGCTTGACCCGGGATCTAGAGCCGCAAGTCCCATGCAAGATTGCCGGAGATCCCGGATCACGTCCGGGATGAGCGGTGTTAATTATGTCTGCTTCGGATCGCGTTTCGGCGCGGGCGCGAGGCGCATGACTTCGGTCTGATAGCGTTCATCATTCTCGCTGAGCAGCATAGGCAGCGCTTTTGAGCAGGCCTCGATCATGGCATCCCGCCAGACCTCATCAGCCTTCGAAAAATCGGACAAGACATAAGGCATGACCCGAGATTTATCGCCGGGATGTCCGACGCCCATTCGGATGCGCCGGACCTCCGCGCCGACATGCGCGATCATCGAGCGAATGCCATTATTGCCCGAATGCCCTCCGCCGCGTTTGACCCGTAAGCGGCCTGGCGCAAGATCAATCTCATCGTGAAACACGGTCACGTCTTCTGCAGCGAGTTTGTAGAATTTCAGAGCCGCCTGCGTCGCCCGGCCGGTCTCATTATAGAAGGTTTCAGGCTTCATCAGCAGGACTTTTTCGCCGCCAATCTTGCCTTCGCAAACCTGGCTTTGGAATTTCCCGCGCCAGGGTCCAAAGCCATGATCCTCCGCGATCGCATCCATCACCATGAATCCAAGATTGTGGCGATTGCGTAGATATTTGCTGTCTGGATTGCCTTGCCCAACCAGGATGTGCATGACCGGCTCCTTCGACACCTCAGCCTCAGAATCAATAATGGCGGGGCGGCCACGAAGCCACCCCGCCACCATTTTAATTAGCGATGTAATCACTCTTCAGCAGCGTCTTCGTCACCAGACTGTTTGGTGGCTTCGACTTCGTCTGCCTCTGGTGCGCCCTCTTCATCCTCTTCAACATCAGCAGCGATACCGCGGCCGACAATCGAAGCGATGGTGAAGTCGCGATCGGTAATGGTTGGCTCGGCGCCATCTGGCAGATTGATGTCAGAGATTTTGACATTGTCACCAATGTCGAGACCGGTGAGGTCTGCGTCGAGCGAGTCCGGAATGCTGTCGGCGCGAACATTGAGCTCGACCGCGAAGCGCACGACGTTCAGCGCGCCGCCTTTCTTCAGACCTGGGGAGTCTTCTTCATTCAGGAAGTTCACGGAGACTTCCACGGTAATGATTTGGTTCTTCTTGACGCGGAAGAGGTCCACGTGCTGCGGCTGGTCGGTGACTGGGTGCAGTTGGATCGCTTGCGGGATCACCATTTGCTTGTCCTTGCCATGAACCAATGTCGCTGTTGAAGACAGGAACTGACCGGTATTGATCGCTTTGACGACCTCATTCTTTTTGAGGTTGATCGCAACTGGGTCTTCGCCGCCGCCATAAAGGACACCTGGGACCAAGCCCAAACGACGGGCTTCACGAGCGCCGCCTTTGCCGGTGCGCTCACGCACGGTGACGTTAAATACGATATCTTGAGACATTTACTTTCCTTTCGCCCTGAAGTCCGCCCCGGATGCATGTCCGCGGTGACAGCCTGACAGGTACGGCCTCGCGCCGCCCTTTCTTTAAGGCGCTGCCCTTACAGGAAAGATCCCCACCCCGCAACAGATAAGCGACAGGTAGCTTGACTCAGGGCGCTTTACAGACGTAGTTTTACATATGTAGCGCTTAAGAGGTCGATCCATGGCAAATCCCAATCCGTCTGAGCTGGTCATTCTAAAATTTCTTTGGAATAGCGGGCCGAAAACCGCACGGCAGTTACATGAAGCCGTTGGCCCTTCTCAGGATTGGCAATTGTCCACGACCCGAACCGTGCTCGGACGCATGGAAGCCAAAGGCTGGGTTCAGCGCAATGGCGATGTCGATCCGGTAACCTTTGAACCATTGCTCGACCGGGTGGAGACCCTGGGCAGCCTGGTTCGTCACTTGGCCCGCAAAGTCTTGGATATGGATGGACCGATCCCAGCGACCATGTTCGCCGAAAGCCCGCACCTATCAGACGATGAGCTGGACGAGCTCGACGCGATTATCAACGCCGCAGAAGCGTTAAAAAAAGGGAAGTAGAGTATGTCAGCCCTCTGGTTCATAGCGTTTTCACTGATCTGGACGGGGTTACTTGCGGGGGGAGCAACTTATCTCAGCCGTGAGCCGGTTCCGGCCCGATTTGCCCACTCCATTTGGCGCGGCGCTGCCGTGCTCGCAATCTTGCCCTGGATCATTGCTGGCGCGTATGCGCTGATCCCCACGCCGATGGCGACGCCGATTCCGGACCTGCCTTATATTGGCGGTGCGGCAGAAGCTTTGTCGTCTTATCCGGCCGTACAAGCCGCGACAGAGTCAAACGCTGGATCACTTGTGGGTCTTATTCTTGCCGGTCTACTTGTGCTCGGCTGGGGCGCGCGGCTCGCGATGAATGCGCTATGTCAGATGCGCCTTCAGAATATCAAGAAGCTCGCCACCAAGAATGAGACGATCAGCGCCCGTAAATGGGCCGACAAGCTCGGTCTTGGCTCGGCTCCGGCGACTGCGAGCATCCCGAATGGCTCCCCGTTCTTGGCCGGCATCAATCAGCGAACCATCTATCTGCCGGAAGCGATCACTGATCAGGCTGATGCGGACATTATCCTCGCGCACGAATGCACGCACATTTCGCGCGGCGATTTGATCACGCGGCCATTTGAGCGCCTGATCGCAGATATTTTCTGGTTTTCCCCATTTGCCTGGATGATGCGTCGCCAGCTCGACTATTGGCGCGAGGCGGCCTGCGATGAGCAAACTGCAGAACTGACCGGCGACAATGTCGCTTATGCCCGGGCGCTCGCCAATACGGCGCGTGTGACCCGTCCGCATCCGACGCAGACCTTGCCGGTGGCCGCATTCATTCTCCCGCGTAATGAGACGCTTAAGAAGCGCCTGACCCAGCTCCTAGAGCGTGATGCGCGCAAGCCGCGTCAGCGCCTGGCTGTGATCGCTTTGCTGGCCGGTCTCTTGCTCGCGCCACTCTCCTTGGCGCAGGCCACATCCGCGGTCGGAAGCAAAGTCTTCACGCACGCCATTTTCGTCGACTCCTATGCCGCTGTCAGCGCGCCGTTCGGGAAAATGTATTTCCCAGAAAAGAACGTCACCGAATGGCATTATGGCATTGATATCAAAGCCAAGAAGGGCACGGTCCTACACGCGCCTGCCAATGCGAAAGTGCTCTTTGCGGATAAGAAAAAGGATTTCGGCTATACGATCGATCTCCTGCTCGAAGATGGGCGCAAGATGCGGTTCGCCTCGCTTTATAAGATTCTGGTCGAGAAGGATCAGAAACTGAAAGCCGGCGACGTAATTGGCAAAGTCGGTGCGACAGCACGCTCGGCAACCGGCCCTCACCTGCACTTGGAAGTCTATAAGGATGGCGAACATATTGACCCGGCAGAGGTCAAAGGGCTCGTGATCTATGATGGATGCTGCGAAGCGACGACCTGGAACTAGTCGAACAGTTTCGAGACGCTCTCATTATTGGCAATCCGCCGGATCGCTTCGCCGAGCAGCGGTGCGACGGAGAGGATGCGCAGTTTCTTGGACTTCATGTCGGCTTCGCTGGGCAGGATTGTGTTGCAGATGACGAGCTCGTCCATGACGGACTTCTCGATCCGCCCGACCGCATTGTTTGAGAGCACACCATGCGTGATGTAAGCGCTGACCGAAACTGCGCCTTTGTCTTTCAGCGCGGCTGCCGCGTTACACAGCGTGCCGCCGGAATCGCAGATATCATCGACGAGAATACATTTGCGGCCATCAACATCGCCAATAATGTTCATCACTTCCGACTTGCCCGCTTCGGGGCGACGCTTATCGACAATGGCGAGATCGGCGCCGATCCGCTTGGCAAATGAGCGGGCCCGCACCACGCCGCCAACATCCGGCGAGACGACCATGAGCTTATCCTTGCCCATGCGGCGCTGAATATCGTCGACCATGACGGGCAAGGCGATCATATTGTCGGTGGGAATATCGAAAAAGCCTTGGATCTGACCAGCATGGAGATCCATGGTCAGGACGCGGTCCGTCCCTGAGGCTGAAATCAGATTGGCGACCAGCTTTGCAGAGATTGGGGTGCGGCCATCGGTTTTACGATCCTGGCGTGCATAGCCGAAATACGGAATAACCGCTGTGATCCGTGCGGCAGAGGCACGGCGGAGCGCGTCGATACAGATCAACAGCTCCATCAGATTGTCATTGGCGGGCCGTGAGGTCGACTGAATGACGAAGACATCCTCACCGCGGACATTTTCATTGATCCGCACGAAGATCTCATTGTCGGCGAAATTCTTCACCTCTGCATCGGTCAGAGGGCAATCGAGATGATCCGCTATGGCTTCGGAGAGTACTCGGTTTGCATTACAGGAGATGAGTTTCATGAAAGTGCCGCCTTTGCCCGTATCCCTGTCTCAAGGCTTTAAGACGATGGCTCGCTGAGTCGCAAGATGACTCTTCTGTGACCACCTGAGTTTTGACAGTGCCTGTGGCTTTGGCGTCCATGCAGCCTTGAATAAGTGATCCCTCATCCTGAGCGAACAGAAAGATCTCTGTCTTCCCGGAATTTTGCGTCAGCAAAATATCCGGGACCCAGTGTGTCTAGGTCCCGGATAACCGCTTCGCGCTTTCCGGGATGACAATCGAAACACTGTGCGCCAGTTCAACCGAGATTCAGAGCATGCGCGGACCGAGTGTACCGCTTTGCCAACGTAAGTTGGCATCTATGGCGGCTGGCTGAGGCGTTGAAATCCCGCCTCAACCGCCATGGGTCCTGACTTTCGTCAGGAAAACGGAAGTGGAGCTCGCTGGTTCCTACAAAACCCGTCCTGCGACGGCGTCCAGCTTGGCCAGCACGGCCGGGTCGCGCGCCTCAGGCGCTGTGATCATAGCATAATCCAAACAGGTCTCTATGC
>JBCBDI010000175.1:0-5444 GCA_038529885.1 Pseudomonadota bacterium | reverse complement strand
CAATACGGATGTCTTGCTGCTCAATTGGATTGCCACCAGTCCCCCAACGTGAGGGGTTGCCCGGCCGCCCGCACGCGGCCATGTCAGGCCTCATGAGCGACGATTTAACACGCGAACAGATATACCACGTCCCGGACGGCTTTCAGCCGCTGCCCTGGCATCGCGGCTTTGGTCGACAGGTCGGGCCTTTGTTTGAAAAGCGCGACGAGCTGGGCGTAACCCGCGGGTTTCGCGTCGGCGAGCATCATACCAATGGCATGATGAATGCTCATGGCGGCATGGTGATGACCTTTGCCGATATGGCTTGGGGCGCAGCGGTCGAGAAAAATGATGATACATGGTGGGTCACGATCCGCTTGGTCTGTGATTTCCTGTCCGGGGCGAAGCATGGCTCTTGGGTTGAAGGGCGCGGGACGGTGCATTCCGTGGTCGACGGGATACATACCGTTGAAGGCCGCATCTGGAGCGGGGATAAAACCCTGATGACAGGGACCGGCATTTTCAAAATCATCGAGAAAAGGGTCTAAAATGGCCGATGATATCCATTCAATGGACCCGCAGCAGGCCAATTTATTGCGCCGCTATGCCGGAGCAAAGCCAGAGGCGCCAGACTGGTTCTCAGAAGCGGTGAACACACCGTACACCGAGCATTTTGTCACCGTCAAAGACGCCAAGATCCGCTATCAAACCTGGGGAGCACGCGGCAAACCAGGATTGCTCCTATCGCACGGCAATGGCGCGCATGCGCACTGGTATGACTTCATCGCGCCTGCCTTTGCGGAGGACTATTTCGTCGTCGCCATGACCTTTTCGGGCATGGGCGACAGCGATTGGCGTGAGCGCTACAGTTTCGAAACGTTTACCGCTGAACAAATCGCGGTGTGCCAGGATGCGGGCCTCTTCGACGGCGGCGCAAAGCCGGTCATCGTCGCGCACTCTTTTGGCGGTTTTATCACGCTCAACACAGCGCGGCTGCATGCTGATCGCTTGGCGGGTGTCGTGATCGTCGATAGCGGCCTGCGCAAACCAGATGAGGAATGGCAGGGACCGCCGCGCAAAGTCCGCGGCAACCGGGCTTATGCGAGCCTGAACGCGGCGCTAGCGCGGTTTCGCTTAGCGCCGCCGCAGCCCTGCGAAAACCACTATATTGTCGACTATATCGCCCGGCACTCATTGAAAGAAATCGAAAACCAGGCCGGCCAAAAGGGCTGGAATTGGAAATTTGATCCGCACCTCTTGCTGAATTTCGATTTCGAGCGGATCTCCGACAAGCTGCTCGACCGCGTAGAGTATCGTCTGGGGTTTATGCGGGGCGCGGATTCGGTGCTCGTGACCGACGAGACCTGGGCCTATATGCGCACCCTGCACGATGACATGGACATGGTCTCGATCCCGGACGCCCAACACCACGTCATGCTGGACCAACCGCTCGCCTTCATCGATGCGGTCAAAGCACAGCTAAATGCTTGGAAATATTGATTTGCGCGTTGCGTTTTAAAAGCGAGCGGTTAAACACCGCGCGCCATGATCGAAATTCTGCGTGAGACACCTGAGCAACATGCCGAGGCCATTGAGGCTTTGTATGACCGCACATTCGGCCCCGGCCACTTCGCCAAAACGGCCGAGCGCCTGCGCGAAGGCAATGCCTCCCTGCCTGAGATCACTCGCGTCGCCGTCGAGGATGGGCGACTGATCGGCGTGTGTCGGCTTTGGCCGATCGTTGTCGGCGCGGACAAGATACCCGCTCTGTTCGTGGGACCCGTGGCGATTGACCCGGACTTTCAAGGCCAACGCTTGGGCCTCACCGTGACCGGCGAAGCGCTAGAAGCGGCGACCGCCGCCGGATGGAGCGCAGCGGTGATCATCGGCTCGCCGCGCTATTTCGCTGAGCTTGGCTTCACAGTGGTTGCGCCGGACCGGTTTCAGTTCCCCGGCCCGCAGGATATGTCGCGCGTCATGGTGCGAGACCTAGCAGGCTCTGCGGAGGAGCTCAGCGGACGGTTGCGGGCATATTAGGTGGCACGCTCATCCTGAGAGGTCTTGAGCGAGCACGAGAGGGGGCTCTACTGTTACTATCCCGCAGATACCTGCGCAGGCAGGTATCCATGGTACGAAAGACCAGCAGCCTCAGGTGCAAATAGCGTCCCTGGACCCCAGCCTGCGCTGGGGTCGGCGGTTTCTTTGTTGTCTGCTTGAAGGCCTAACGCCCCTCTCGCCGCCAGGCCACTAAGAGTGCCAGCAAGATAAACCCGATCGCCAGCAATCCTGGCAGAAGCGGCAAGCTGGTTGAGCTTCTCACCGCATAGGCGCCGCGTTCGCGGAGGCCGAGCCAGGACCCGCCGCTGGCATCGGCGCGGCGTCCAACCAGGCGCACATCCGGCAATTGGTCGGCGCGTTCAATCGTATAGAGCCCGCCGCCAGAGGTTTCGCTTAAGGGCTGCAGGATCTCTTTGGTGACTTCCAGAGCCGCGAATTCGCGCGGATTGGCCGGGCCGTTCAAGGCCACCGCTTCTAGCCCGCCAGATTGCGCGCGGTAGAGCCCGAGCTGATCCACTGGCACCTCGGCGCTGTAGCTGCCCGGTCCATCGCTGCGCCAGGTCGGTTCTAAGAAGCTGCCATCTGGCGTCTCGATGATGATAGGCGCAGCGCGGTCCGCCAAAGTCCGCAGATTGGCGCGGACCGTGTCGCCTTGGGCGAGGAGCTGCAATTGCCGCTCGTCCAGTTCCGGTTCCTTCATCAGCCAGTGTACAGATCGGCGGATGAGATCGGCAAATGGACCGCCGCCATCATAGCCGCGCGCCCAGAGCCAGATCTGGTCGGACAGCAATTGCGCGACGCGGCCATCGCCGACGCGGTCGACCGCAAAGAGCGGCTCGCCGCCCGGTGCGCGCATCAGAACGTCGCCTGTGTCGGCGCGCGCTTGAATGAAGCGGAGCCACTTGCCCCAGGTCTGTCCGGCAAAGTCTTCTGTGATCGTGTGGCGCATGCCTTCCTGAGAGAGCTCCGGGACGACATCGCGGGTGATAATGTCGCCTGTGGGCAAGGCCGGGAGAATGCCCGCTAGCGGCGTCCGGGCAAGGCTGGCGGGACCGGCAAAGCTTTCGCCCGCCACAACGAGCAGCGCGCCGCCTTCATCCACATAGCGCGCGACATCAGCGAGATAGCCCATCGTGATAACACCGCGGCGCTCATACTGATCGAAAATGATGAGATCGAACCCATCCAGCTTGTCTTCGAACAATTCCTCGGTCGGGAAGGCAATCAGGGCCATTTCTTCGAGCGGGGTGATGTCGCGCTTATAAGGCGGGCGGAGAATGGTGAAGTGAACAAGATCGACGGATGGGTCAGACTTCAGCAAATCGCGCCAGACCCGACCTGACGCATTCGGGCGGCCGGTCACGAGCAATACACGTAAGCCGTCGCGAACCCCGGAAATGGTCGCGGCGGTGCGATTATTCGCAAGGGTCAGTTCCTGGGCGCCTTCGGGGGTTTCGAAGACGACAATATTGTCGCCGCGCCGCTCAATCTCGATGAAGAGGCTCGTATCTTCGCCGGCTTCAATATAAGTCGCCATGGAGCGCCCGCCATTGATCGCATAGGTGACGGGAACGGTTCCGCCTTCTGGATCATCGACGCGAATGACGAACTCGGCCTCGTCGCCGACAATGTCAAAGTTCGGCGATTGGACGAGCGTGATGCGCCGGTCGCTTGCCTCTGGATCGCCAGTGATGAGGCCATGCACGGGCCCGAGCTCACTAATGCGCGAAAGCGATTCAGGCATATCGTGGATCTGGCCATCCGTAATCAGAATTGCGCCCGCGATGCGATCACGCGGGACATCGGCCATCAGGCCTTCCAGCGCGCCGATGAGGCGGGTGCCATCGCCTTGCGTTTCGGTTTCGATGACGCGCAGATCAATCGACGGATTGGCCTCCAGCTCTTCGCGTAAGTCCTCATAGACCGCGCTCGCAATCTCGCTGCGGTCGCCAAAATTCATGCTGTCAGAGCGATCCACAACAATCGCGGCGACGGAAGGCAGGGGCTCGCGTTCTTCCTCAACAATCGCCGGGTTGGAGAGCGCGAAGAAGGCAAAGATCAGCCCTAGACTGCGCGTCAGCCAGGCTTTCCCGAACACGGACACATAAGCGATCAAGCAGAGCGCCGAAATCACAGCCAGCGCCCAAAAGAACGGCCAGCTGATCAGTGGATCAAAAGACAGACGCGACACTTCCATCATGGGATCACCCCATCTTCAGTGTCGAAATCGCCAACCCCTTCATCTTCGCCCAAACGCTCCAGAAGCGCCGGGATATGAACTTGGTCTTCTTTGTAATTGCCCGTCAGGATGTAGATGATCAGATTGACGCCAAATCGGATGGAAAGCTCGCGCTGGGTATCGCCGCCATCCACCGAATAGATCGGACGCCCGCGCTCATCGACGGCCCAGGCCGCCATATAATCGGCGTCGCCGATAAACAGTCGGCTGACGCCATCGCCGCGCCGCTCGGTCTTGTCCGCCGCCCCGGTCGTCTCAATCCACAGATTGCGATTGGAATAGCGGCCTTGAAAGGCCTGAAGAAGATAATAGGACCGGGTCAGCACATGGTCTTGCGGAACCGGTGCGAGCGCTGGCGTGTCGAGGCCGGCCAGGACCGTGTTGAGGTCTTCAAAACTATTGCCGCTGCCAATCTCGCCGCCGCGCCGCGTGTCGATAAAGAGCGAACCGCCATTGCGCATATAGGCGTTGAGCCGAGCGACGGCCGTCTCTGAGAGCGGTTCAGGAGCGTCTGGAAGCGCGAGGAAGATGACGGGATAGACGTCCAGCGCATCGGTCTCTGGATCGATGGCATGCGGGGCGGCGGGTTCAACGCTTGAACGTCGGAAGAGCACCAAGCTCAGGCCTTCGAGCCCGGCTTTGGTGGCGCGGTCGGTGCGCGGATCGCCGGTCTCGATATAAGCAAGGCGCATTTCAAGCGCCGCCGCGGTTTCCTTATCGAGGTCTTCGTCGGCAAACCGACCGAAGCTGGTCTGCGCCAAACTCTCGCTCGGCAGCATGAGCGTTCCGCCAATGGCGAAGAAGGCGGCGGCCGTTGCTGATCGTCCGAGGGAGGGCAAGCGTCCGGCGAGCGCCAAAGCGACGATGAGATCGAGGCAGAGCAATCCAATCGCCGCAGCGAGGAGCAGTCCGCCCAGTCGCATCGTGCGCGCTTCGGTCTCGCCGAGGAGGCGCGCGCCAGCGGGCCAGCTCGACACGGTAACCGCGCTATATTCCGCCGCAACATTTAAAGCGCGGGTGCCAGCGGGGCCCTGATAGAGACCCGGCGGATGTTCTTCTGACAGCGTGACGGAACCGAAATCGCTCGCCCGCAGAGGCGTCGCGCCCGCGCTTGGCTGGGTCAGACGGCCTGCGCCATTTAGCGTCAGGCTTGGCGCATAGAGGCCTT